>NJEB01000064.1 GCA_002254975.1 Candidatus Hecatellales archaeon ex4484_218
AACATCCGGTTGACTGAGCACAAAAACTGCAACCATATCGTATACAAGCCCACACACCCATCAGGACAATGTTTATGACAATTCAACAACAGCCTTCGTTTATGAGGTTAAGGGTGATGGAGATGCTTTGCTTGAATATGGAGAAAAGTTTAAAGTAGTAGTGAAGGTATCCCAGTTTGACACGAATCTAGCTGCAAACGACAAGTTTACAATAGAGGTTAAACCTCCAGTTGGTGCTGTGCTTTCAGTTGAAAGATATCTCCCACCAGCACTCGACACTATAATGGACTTAACATAAAATGCTACAACTTACGTTAAACCTAGATTAGTGTAAAGTTAAAATAAAAATATTCTATTTTTTTGTCTAAGTTTTTATTTTAATAATATTTTAAGCTTACAAAAAGAAGGAAAAAATATATAAAACTAAAGATATCAAGATTGATATTAATTGGGGTTTAAGTTATGAGTACTTGGGAAGAGGAAGCAGTATCATTTACAGCTAATATTCGTAGAAGTGGTAGTAGCTATGTTATCACAATCCCATCTGAGCTTTTTCATAGATTTTTATTAAAAGAGGGTCAAACAGTAAGAGTTTATGGTATGACACGTAAAACTCCTGAATTACAAGGTATGGTTGGAGTTTTTCTGGGAACTTTTCAAGTTGTTGAAAAATATTATGGTATTAGAATAGTTGCAAGAAATGTTGAGATTGGTAAAGGAATAAAAAGTCCAGAAGAAGAACCTACTAAAGGTATACTTCAAAAGGTTGAGGAAATAGCTGAAAAATATTCAGCTACAGGGATGTTTGTGGATGTTGAGGATGAAAAAGTTGAGATAAGAATTCTTTTTGGATTTATAACTCAAAACTCAATTTTAAAGCCAAAAGCAAAAAATGATGTTAAAAAAATAATGGATGAAATTACAGCTGAAATTAAAAGTGGAGGAGGAATTATCAGTGAGGCTAAAATTTTTGAAGAAAAAACAGAATGGCATGTAGTAGACCCAAGTCTTATAGCTAAAAGTCCATACAAGGATACAGAATTTTTAGAGTGGAAATGGAAAATTTAACTTTTAATGGTTGATTGTTAGTTTAACTGCAGTTTTTAAGGAAAGAAGGGTAAGAAAAGATGTCGTCTGTTGTTTTAAGTGAAGCTCTTTTAACTGTTGCTGTTGTTGTTGCTGCATCAATTTTTTCTGTGGTTTTTATTTCAAACTCCCAGTTGTTTGTAGATAGTCAACAGGAAAAAATGTTAAAGTTAGCAGAAAACATGAAGGTTAAGATTGAGATAATATTTGCTGATGCTTTACAATCCAATGATACGGTTAAAGTTTGGGTTAAAAATATAGGTCAAAAACCTATACCAAGACAACTAATAGGTTTAGATTCAAACATTTTTCTGAAAAAAAGAGGTGAAACAGCTTGGAGAATACCTTATAATGTTGATACAAAACCTTCATGGAACTTTATACTACCTAACAACGATGATGAATGGGATCCTGGAGAAACATTGGAGATTTCTATAGGTCTTCCCAGCGGAACTCTTGGTGTTGGAGATTGGATTGTTAGATTTGTTGCTCCAATTAATGGAGCATATGATGATTATGTGTTTTCCTTATAATGAGGGATTAGAAAAATGGGTTTTGGAAGTGTTTTTGCTGCTGTTATCATCAGTTTAACCATTTTTTTTGTTATAGGAAGTGTAACTTTAACCATAGCCAACTATTAGATGACTATCGATGAAACAAGAGAAAAATGTTTAGAAGCTCTGCTGGAAAGAAGCTTAACAAGCATTAAAATTAACAGTATTCAACCGGATGTTGTAAATAATGCTGTGTCAACAATTTACATAGAAGTTTTGAATGATGGAAAAACATCTATAGATGTTGTTGACTTTTCAAAAATGGATATAATTTTAGAGTATACATCCAATGTTACGGATGAAAGAAGAATTTTATGGTTACCATATAAACAATCAGGACAAACTGATGGTTGGATGGTGGAGAATGCTTACACAAGATTTAACACATCAGAAGTTATAAACCCCATCAATATTGTAAATTCTAGTGGACAATGGGATCCTGATGAAATATTAAAAATAAAAATTCAACTATCCTCAACAAATCTAGTAAGAGCAAAAAGTGGGGATTCCATCTTAATATTGGTTTCAACACCTAATGCTGTCAAATCAACACGTCTATATGTCTTTTCATAAAAACATAAAAAACTAGATTAATGGTTACTGATTTAAGGTTTATTGTACTGTTTAAAACTTAATTGAACATTATTGATTAAAGATTTTGTTCTTGATTCAAATATTTGTTCTTTACTCATTAGATTGTGTCTACAACTTATACCAGCCTATATTTTTACGGATCTGTTGAGGGAGGTGAGGGTGGGCTTGACGTGGAGTAAGCCGTGTAGATTTCCCAGAAAAACTACGTTAATGAACATTCATCACCCAAAAGAATTTCAACAAAGCTTTAAAATTGGAAAAATGTTTGATGTAGAGACAACACTTTTAAGGAGAATTCAAAAAGAAATGATAAAAACAATCTATGAGTATTCGGAGACCTTTTCTACTGTAGCTTTAAAAATGTTGGAAAGAAAGTTAAAATCTTTCCATTTTTTACCATGTGAGCTAAGTAACATTGTGGATGAAATACGCTTATTGTTTACATCAGCTAAACAAGGAAAAAGTTTTAGATGGTCAATAATTATTGTTGGTATTGCTATAATGGAAAAAGATATGAAAGTAATTGAAATTCAGGAAAGAACTGGTTTTCATAGGATTACCGTTTACAAGGCGTTAGAAAAACTTAAACAAACAGGATTTGTTAAAAAAGGAGAAAATGGTTGCTGGACGCTTAATGAAAACTGCTGTCCAATATTACATTGGCTTACAAGAGGAAAACATCCAATAATTGTACTTCCCCAAATGGATATACAAAAATTTAGTTAACCTAATTAACAAAATATTATCTGATTTAATCAGCAAAAATAATAACATGTTTAGAAATTTTTCTTTCAGCCATCGAGCGTTAGCAAAATTAATCATGCTAAATGAAATTTCAAAAGGATGTTTTAGAAAAAATGGTTTTTTGTTGTTAGCAAGCAATCATGACACAAAAGAAACTTTCTTTACAATTTTGGGTGAAGAAAAAAGAAAAAACCAAACATTAACAATCATAAAAATGAAAGCTACCTATCTTAAAAATCTTGAAATAAACTTTAATGTTGTGGGAAGTTGGCTAAAATTTTTTAATCCAGGTAGTGTAGTAAGAATAAGAGAAAAACACAAACATTCATCCTCTATAAAAGCTGACATAAAAAAGTTAAATGAAATTTTGGATAAATATTTTGGAAAAAGCTCATGTATTTTAATTTGTAAACTTCCAAAAATAAGTAAAAATCTTTTTGTTAAACATGTAAATGTCCATAACATAGAAAAAAAGAAACTAATTTGTGGAAATTCTGAAACTAAGTGTAAAATTAGCTTAAAAATTTTAGACTAACCATAAAATAGTACCCACAACAAAATAAAATTTTAAAAGCTATTTAAACAATTTTATCCTTACTTTCTGGTTAAAATAAGTTTATGAGGGTTTGAAAAGGGGTTAAGTTTAGATTTTTTAAAGATTCTAGGAACATTATATCCTAAAACCAAAATTTTTTAACCTAAACAAATGAGGTTTAAATGATGCTTAATAAAAATAGTGGGATTTAAATCTGAAGTTTGAAGCCCCGGGCGGGATTTGAACCCGCGACCTGCAACTTACGAGGCTGCCGCTATAACCTGGCTTAGCTACCGGGGCCTTTTTTCTTCAACCTTAAATATTTATGGTGTAAGTTTTTAAGTTTGTTGAGTAAATTAATGGTTTTGTTGGAAGGGCCTTGTATGGTTAAGCTTGGTGAAAGAAAAATTATTGAGATGTTTTTAGAGGTTTTTGGTAAACCTTCAAAAAATATTTTACCTTTTGGTGATGATGTTTCCGGTTTTGATTTAGGCGGAGGGAGAATAGCTGTTTTAAAGGTTGATATGTTTGTTGATAAAACAGATATGCCTCCTGGAATGAATTATTTTCAAGCTGGATGGAAAGCTATAACTATGAGTGTTAGTGATTTTGCAGCTAAAGCTGTAAAACCTCAAACAGTTCTTGTAGGTTTAGGTTTACCATCTAAACTAGGAAAAAAAGAAATAGAACAAATTGCTTTAGGATTAAAAAAAGCCTCAAAAAATTATGGGTTAAAAATTTTAGGTGGAGATACAAATGAATCTGAAAATTTAACCATTACATCCGTAATTTTCGGTTTAACCCAAAAAAAGAATTTAATTTTAAGAAGTGGAGCAAAACCTGGAGATTTGCTTGCTGTTTCTGGAAAATTTGGTAAAACAAGTGCTGGTTTAAAAATTTTGCTTGAAGATATGGACGCTCCATCCAATTTAAAAGAAAAACTTTTAAAACCAGTGTATATGCCTAAAGCTAAACTTGATTTAGGTTTAAAACTAAAAAAGCTAGGAGCAACCTCAACTATTGATTCAAGTGATGGTTTAGCTTGGAGTCTTCATGAGTTAGCAAAAGCCAGCAATGTTGGATTTATCATAAAAAAATTACCCATAGCAAAAGAAGCAAAAATTTTTTCAAAAATTCGTGGATTAGACCCTTTTAACTTAACCTTTTATGGTGGGGAAGAATTTGAAATTGTGGGAACATTTAACCCTAAAAAATTTTTTAAAGCTGATAAAACTTTGAGAAAAAAATTTTTGATTATTGGTAAAGTTGTAAAAGAGAAAAAAATTGTTTATGTTAAGAATGGTTTTGAAAGAGTTGTTGAACCTAAAGGTTGGGAACATTTTGTTTAACAATAAAAATTTCTTTTTCAGATGTTAATAAAAATTTCTTTTTCAGATGTTGAAACAACCAAATAAGCTAATTTTCTCATATCTTTCGAAAATTTTTCTTTTAACCTTTTTAAGAAAGATGGATTAATTGAAATTTCAACCCATTTTTTATTGTTTAAACTAAATTTTGCTGAAATTTTTGATGGATTATCTAGTTTTTTAGTTTTAGTTTTTTGTTTTCAAAGTACATTTTGTTAAGGTTGTATTCCATCCAAAACACATGAAATAGGTGTAGAATATTTTAAACTTGCAGTAACTGAAAGCTTTTCATCACCTTTTTTAGTTTTAAG
>NJEB01000065.1 GCA_002254975.1 Candidatus Hecatellales archaeon ex4484_218
GACTACAACCATCAAAGTTGAAAAAAACATTGAAAAATGTTTTTATGATTATGATTTGAAGGCTAATGAAGCAATTTTAAAACTTTACCAGTCTAAAGTTCCTGTTTCAAAAATTCAGTTATCCCTTAGTCTTGGCATATTGGGTAAATTAAAAACAAGAAAAATTGTTCCAACCAGATGGAGTATTACAGCTGTGGATAATGCTATATCTCTTAACCTAATAAACGAAATAAAACATTATGATACTATCTCCGAATATAGAGTTTACATTTTTAAAAATCTTGACAACCTTTTTGTAGCCATATTTATGCCTGGTTCATGGAGTTTTGAATGGATTGAAGCATGGTTCCCAGGCACTGTTTGGAATTTAAACGGAAAAACCCCGGAGCTTATGGGTGATTTTGAAGATTTTTATGGGCGAAAAACCTATGCAGATGTGGGTGGATGCTATTATGCTGCTAGACTTGCTGTTTCTGAAGCCTTAAAAACCGAACATAAACAGGCAACAGTTTTAGTTTTCCGGGAAATCTACAGTGGTTACACCTTTTCTACTTAAAAAGGCTCTTCTCCAAAAAAAGTTAACAGAATTTATCCAGTAAAACAATTAATAATCAACAAACCAATTTTATTTGGAGGAACCTAATTTTGAATCTAAAACTTATAAGTAGATTGTTGGAGGAAAAGCTTTTCCTATAAAAATTTTAGGGTTAAAGTTTATAGCCTATTTTTCTTAGGAATGCTTTACGTTCTTCAACATCTTTTGCTTCCTCAATCCCTTTTGACTTGTAACCATCTATCACGCCAAGAATTCCTCTACCTTGCTCTGTTTCAGCCAAAATAACTTCAACAGGATTTCCTGTTGCACAATAAATGCTACAAACCTCAGAAACATTTTTAACAGCATTTAAAACATTGATGGGGAAAGCATTTTTCATAAAGATTAGAAAACAATGTCCAGCTGAAAGTTTAAAAGCATATTCAACAGCTAATTTTTCTAGCTCTTCATCATTTCCAATATGTCTAACCAAGCATAGACCTGAACTTTCACAAAAAGCTAAACCAAATTTTATGGTTGGGGTTGAAGCAACAAGGACCTCATAAAGGTCTTCAACAGTTTTTATAAAATGGCTTTGACCCAAAATCATATTACAATCTTTTGGAGGCTCAATTTTTACAGTTTTTAACTCCAAAATTAACCACCAAAAAATGTTTACTCAAACCTAAAATTTTAACTTTAATCCAAAAACATATTTTTCCAAAATGTGTCTAAACCCTTTCTTAACTCATAACCAATTATAAAAACAGCAACAACCAACAAAACTAGATGAATTGTTAAGGTTGCTTTACTTGGGTTATGAAAAAGAACTAAACCATTAATTGTTTGGGTTGTAAAAGGATAAAAAAGTGGATTGTATGGGTGGTGTAAAGAATCCAGAAAAATATGGCTTAAAACACCAATTAAACAGGAAAAAACTAAGGTTAATGAAAAATTAAAATTTTCTTTAATAATCTTTAATCTAAAAATTTTTTGAATAATTGAAGGATAAACATAAACTGTTAATAAAACTGAAATTAATGTTCCCAAAAAGATTCCACCAAGAATGCTATGAAGAATAAGCCTATCATAAGTTAGAGAACTGGTGAAAAAATAGAAAAAAGGAATTTCTAAGTCTGGAATAAGAGAACCAACAATTAATCCTGGAAAATTTAGCTTTAACCTGTATCGTTTACTTATCCTATGAATCAAGTATGCTGCAAAGTAATGTAAAGGTGTAATAGGCATCTTACATACACGTAAACCTTATTTGGTCTACCATTAACAAGGTATTAAAACGTAAAGTATATTTAAGATAAATCATAGTATTAACATTCTCCCAGAAAAATTTGAGGAATGAGTTAAGATTGAAAATTAAAGCTATACTTTTTGATTTTGATGGCACTCTTATTGACTCAATGAGAATAATTCATGAAGTATTAAATAATACGCTTAAAAATTATGGGTTACCTTTGGTTAAAGCTGAAGTTCTTGGAGAAATGGCTGGTCAACCTTTAACAAACATAATTAAAAAGATATCCCTAAACATTGAAAACCATGTTTTAGAAAAGGTTAGACAAGAATTTTACAAAAATTATTTAAAAACCAGTTTAATCAAAACTAAGCCTTTTCCAGAAACAGAAAAAATTCTTCAATATTTATTTTCAAAAAATTTTAAGCTTGCAGTTGTAACTTCAACACCAAAAATACCTGTTAAACGTGAATTGGAAAGATTTAACCTAAAAAAATATTTTGAGGCTATAATAACAAGGGATGATGTTCAAAACTATAAACCATCTCCAGAAATGATATTTAAAGCATTAAACATTTTGAAGGTAAAAAATTCAGAATCTTTGATTGTTGGAGATAGTCCAATGGATGTTCAAGCTGGAAAAGCAGCAGGAGTAAAAACAGCAGTAGTTGTTACCGGATTATGTAGTAAAAGAAGACTTGAAAAGGAAAATCCTGATTTCATTTTAAAAAATCTTTTGGAACTTAAAAAAATTTTATAGTATCTGATTTTTAAAACATATCATGACCTAAAATTTTATAAATTTCCTTATGAAGATTTTTTAATCTTTCAATTGCTGGATGATTTTCTCCAAGTTTTTTTCTGAACTCATTTAAACATTCTTCAAACCCTATAACCTTGTTATGTTTTATTCTTTTATCAGCATAAGCAACAATTTTTTCCTCCAAAGTTTCAAGCATAAAACTTTTTGCTGGTAAACCTATTTTTACAGCTTCCTCTAATGGTATACCTGCGCCAACATGTTTCTCAATAATGTTTACAAGATTTTCAGGAAAATTTAATTTTCTAGCTATCTCTCCACCATAATATCCATGAAAAACTGAACGTGTTCTTACTCTTCCAATATCATGAAGTATCGCTCCAGCTTCAACAAGCTTAATATCAACCTTAAACCCTTTCTCAGCAATTTTTTTTGCAATTTTAACAGCTAAATTAGCAACTGCTTTTGAATGTTCAATAACTATTCTTGGGCATCCTACTTCAACAAGAATTTTTTCAGCTTCCTCCCTAGATGGGATCCTATTCATGTTCTAATTCTTCCTTTAACATCTTAATTTTCTTCTCTAAAGCTTCAATAATCTTAGAATTATCAAAATGTTGAAGAGTTCCACCACATGAAGGACATTTAAAAAAGTTTTCTACAGCTTCCTCAAAAGTATATCTTCCGCAATGTTTATCATTACAGTAAAAAAAGTCATGAGTTTTTTCAAATTCAAGTCTTGCTTGAAGTTTCTCAAGAATTCTTCTTTTTTGAGCTCTAACAACACTTTTTAATTGGTCTTCTTGTAAACGCCAATAAAAAATTAGCCAACCAGTTTTTGTATCTTGAACATTTTCAGAAGTTACAAGTGAAAAGCTATGAAGTTTAAACAAAATTTTTCTTAACTCACTTAATTTTATGTCTGTTTCCTTAGCTAATTCTTCCTCAGTAGCTTTCCCCCTTTTTTTAAGTTCCTTAACAATTTTTACAGCTTCTTCTCCCCCAATCTTAGAAGCAACCTTATAAAGTAAAGATTCATCTACAGAAATTGTTGGCTGCCTTTTGAGTGTAGTGGACATTTTTAATCTTCTAAATTATGTAGGGGGTTTAGAAGTTAATAACCTTGATGTATATGAGATATAGAAAATATGAAAACTTATAGTTTTCACCAAAAAATTTTTGTAGTTAAGTTTTCTTACACTATTTGCTGGGATGATTTTCCAATGTCTAAGAATCTAACATTTGAAGAGTTTAAAAAGGTTGATTTAAGAGTTGGAAAAGTTTTAAAATCTTCTAAACTTCCAGGGTCAGATAAACTTTTAATTTTAGAGGTTGATTTAGGAACAGAAAAAAGAAAACTGGTTGCTGGACTTGCAGAATATTATCCCCCCGAATATTTTGTTGGTAAAACGGTTGTGGTTGTTGCAAATCTTGAACCTAAAAAAATTCGTGGAGTTGAATCTCAAGGAATGATTTTAGCTGCTGTTAACGATAAACCTTATTTGGTTACGGTTGAAGGTGAAGTAAAACCAGGTGCAAAAATAGCTTAGCTAACAAACTTATTATCCAAGATTAAACTTCATTTTTTAGGTTACAATGGGTAGGGTTGTTGTTTTAAGATGGGGACATCGACCTGAAAGAGACCGTAGGT
Organism: Candidatus Hecatellales archaeon ex4484_218; assembly: GCA_002254975.1. Lineage (GTDB taxonomy): Archaea > Thermoproteota > Bathyarchaeia > Hecatellales > Hecatellaceae > EX4484-218. The sequence continues at coordinate 4,199 of NJEB01000065.1, forward strand.
TAACTTCTCATATAGCTTTAACTGCTCGAGCTTTAGGTGCTGATGGTATGATTTTAACCGATATTAAAGATGAAAATCTTAAAAAAACTGTTGAAAAAGTTGTTGATTTATGGGGTGGCCCCTTCTTTTTGGAGATGGGTGTTCCATGGAAGGAGGCTGTTAAAAATTGGAGGGCTAAAGATGGAATTGTTGTTCATCTTACAGCTTATGGTGAAAACATTCAAACAAGTGATGTTATGGATAGAATTAAGGCTACAGGTAAAGATGTTTTAGTAATTGTTGGAAGCCAAAAAGTTCCTCGAGAATTTTTTTCTAAAAAAGTTTCAGATTTTAATGTTGCTGTTGGAAACCAACCTCATTCAGAATGTGCAAGTTTAGCTGTTTTTCTTGATAGATATTTTGAAGGAAAAGAATTAACAAAAAATTTTGAAAATGCAAAACTTAAAATCATACCTTCAAGTAGAGGAAAAAAAGTGGTTAAGGTTTAAGGTTAAATCTTTACAACCTCAACCATTTTTCCACCAATATTTTCAACTCTACTTCTAATTTTATCCATCAAATAATCGATAGATTCAACCTCAACAAAAATAGATTTTTCACCAAAATTTTGGTTTAACACTGTTGAAAATCTTCTAATTTTAGATATAAGTGATAAAGCATCAGGTTTAAGTGGAAGTTCAAAAAATGCTTTAACAAAATTTTTAAGGTTTAAATTAACCGTTTCCTTAAGTTTTTCAATATTTGTTCCTTTAAGTGCACTAATTGGTACTGGATTAGGTGCAAGATTTTTTAAATCTAAAACTATCCTATTAACTTTTGATTTATCCACTAAATCTATTTTGTTTAAGGCTGTAATGATAGGTGTTGTAGTAACTCCTATTTCTCTTAATGTGTCTAAACAACATTTAATTTTTCTTCTAATTTCCCCCATTTCCTCACTACAATCAACAACCAAAATTATTAGGTTTGAATAGATAGTTTCTTCTAGGGTTGACCTAAAAGCTTCAATTAATGTAACCGGAAGTTTATCAATAAATCCA
>NJEB01000066.1 GCA_002254975.1 Candidatus Hecatellales archaeon ex4484_218
TACATGCTTTCCCTACCTGCCCCCTACTTTATCTTAAAAGCTATCAAATGGAAAGCAGGAGAATTCTTGGAGGAAAAATTAAGGATTAGAGAAGAAATTATAAAATTGGTTCAGCCAAAGGAGGGGGAGAAAGTACTTGATGTTGGTACAGGAGGTGGATTGCTGGCTATAGGGTTTGCTAAAGCCGCTAAAAATGTTGAGGTTGCGGGTATCGACCTATGGATACCTGGAGGTGGTGGAACATCCCTAAAAACAGCAAAAAGAAATGCGGAAATAGAAGGTGTTGCTGATAGGGTAGATTTCAAAAAAAGCTGATGCAAGATGTATACCCTACCCCAACAACTTCTTTGATGTTGTGGTTGCAAGTTTTGTTCTTCACATGATTTACAAAAATAGAGATTCAGCATTTAAGGAGATGATAAGGGTTCTAAAACCTAAAGGAAGGTTTACGATAATAGAGCCACCTAAAGCATTCAAGTGGAAAATAAATGGGGATTTAAAAAGAAAACTTGAGGATTTTGGACTTAAAAATGTTAAATTTACCCCTATAAAAATCAACTATCCTAAAAAAAGAAACGTATATGCAATTTACGGAGAAAAGAAATAAAACTATTATTTTAACAAAACAATATTACCCATTCCTCTTCTTCTCCTCTCAACCAAACCTTTACTTTCCAATAAATCTAAAACCCTGCTAACATTCGATTTTGAGATTCCTGTTTTCTCAACCAGCTCACTTTGATTTATAATTCCATCCGACTCAATTATTGCCTTGTATATTTTTTGCTCATCATCTTTTAATGTTTTTGCTATTTGTTCCCATCTCTTTTTCCTTTCCTCTAAAACTAATTCTCCAACAGGCTTTACCAATTCTCCAGTAGGTTTTCCAAGAAAATCAAAAAATAAAAGATACATTCCACTAACAGCAAGAGTTATCGATGCTAAAACTATAACAATTACATCTGTGAATGTAAAAAATCCTGGAATTTGGCTGACAACGGTATTTTGACCTTCCACATAAATTTGGATTGGAGTAGGATTCAAAAGTTTAATTCCAAGCACAAACACTGAAGCAACAAATAAAGCTACCATAAACATGATTTTCCCATGAACCTTTTTAACCTCCATTTTTCATCTCCCACATAACTTAAAAAAATAAAAAAAATTGGTTTGATAGATACGGATGTTTACTTATTATATCCTGACCCATAATAAACTTCTGTTTTGTCTAAGCTTTGCTCTTCCACCGATTTCACTATTTCATTGTTTAAGTCTATTGTAATCTTATAGAATTTGCCATCAACTTTTACCATTAAGACTGCTTCATCCTCAGTCCATGATAAAGCAAATATATCAGTACGCTGTATGCCTTTCCCATTAGTTAATTCTTGTACTCTGCTATCTTTATTGGCTATTTCAAGCCACCTATTTACCTTCTTTTCATGTTCTTTCTGTACTTCTTCAATCTCCTTCGGGGTCATCTTATTCTTATAAAATAGTATTTTATATTCTGATGTCTCCACAGCATATTCTCCTTCTGGTATTGTAATTTCTTTTACAAGTTTGCCATTCTCATATATTTTTAGCTGTCCACCCATTGCTATCACTCTAACCTCCTTTCCTGCAAACTTCAAGAAGTCTCCTGTTCCTGAAGCTGTAGCTATACTTGCCGCTAACAATCCTACAACCGTTAAGATACTAAGCAAAGCCAATCTGCTTTTCACTTCCCCTTTCATTTTTTCACCTCCCCAGTGGTTCTACTCATATATGGTATGAAACACCATAACTATCATAGGTATGAAACCAGTTTCCAACTGTTGATCTTAAACATTTCTTGCCGAAACTTGCAACTGAGCCAAAAAGGTAAACCTCAGCTTTTGAGTCAATATTTTTTACAATTTTTTTTAACAATTTAAGGTAATAATTTAGTTTTTCAAAAATTTCATGTCTTTTTAAAGCTTCCTTAACAAAAATTTTATGTGAGTTTTTTAATGACATCTTCAACCACTTTTAACAATTTTTCAGCTTCCTCCTTCCTGTATTCTCTTACCACATACCTAGAAGTTATATATGCATCCTCCAAAATACCAAGCTCCAAAAGATACTTATCAAGAACTTCTTTAACCTTAACTTTATAATTTTTAGGTGTAACTTCAAAAATAATTTCTAAAAGTTTTCTAACACTATGGGTTTTAGGATAGTCAACACCAAAATCTAAAAGTTTTGTTTTAAGAAACAGTTGGAGTGCTTGTTCTAAACTGAATATTGCAAGGTCGTAAAATTGATGTTTAATTTGAAGTTTGGCTGTTTCAAAAAATCTTTTTGACCTTTCCTTTAACAACCTTAATTCTTCAATTTTACCCATGAATCAACCAACAATATTACCAAACCCAACCATATTATACTTTACTAATAATCTTAGGCTAAGTTAATGAATCAACAATTATAAAGTTTACAATTCAAGAATATAGTTGTTTGGATAATAATACTCTGATTTATCAGTTTTAAATATTAAGACTTTTAATTAAATCTTCAACATTTGTTTTTTTCACTGGAAAAATGTCTAAAATTTTTAGTGTTGCTTCATGGTTCTCTTTTGAGGGTGATGCTATACAGTCTACTGGAAGAATAATTTCGTATCCTAATTCTAATCCATCCATAATTGTTTTTAATACGCATCCCTCAGTTCTTATCCCTGAAATAATAAGAGTTTTTATTCCCTTATATCTTAAAAGAAAATCTAGGTTTGAAGCGTAAAATGCACTAAGCCTTGGCTTTTCAACTATAATGTCACTTGTTTCTGGTGAAAGTTCATCTATTATTTTCCATCCTTCTGTTCCTTTTATTGTGTGTAGAGGAAGATTAAACCTTTCAAATATAGGGTCATCTTTAAGTCTGGTGTCGCAAGCATAAATAACAGGTAAACCTTTTTTCCGAGCTTCCTCAACTAAAATTTTAATTTTTGGGATTATGTGTAAACAAAACTTTCCAATATTATCCTTTTGCATATCTATAACTAAAACAACTTTTTCAACCATAATTCCTCAACAAATATAGGCTAAACCAGCTTAACCTTAAATTTTTTATTTTTGATTAACTATGTAAATTCAAAATAGTTTTTTAGGTTTGTTGAGGTGTAAAAGTTTGGCTGAACAGGAAATTCTTCAAAGACTTAATCTTTTAGCATGTATGCAATGTGGGATTTGTTCAGGTTCATGTCCAATAACTGTTAAAGCACCCTTAAATATTCGTAGAATTATTAGAGAATTAGTTTTAACCAGAAAGCTTCCTAAACATAAGGAAGAATATATTTGGGGATGTACAACCTGTTCAACTTGTGAAGTTAGATGTCCAAGAGAATTAAAACCTTATGAATTGTTGATTGACATTAGAAATTGGTTGGTTGAGGAGGGTGAAGTTCCGGTAAATATTAGGGATGCTTTAGAAAGTGTTTATAAACATGGGAATCCTTGGGGTAGAGCTAGAAGTAAAAGGTCTGAATGGGCTGAGGGATTAAACCTTAAACAGCCAACTCAAGGTGAAAAAATAAGTCTTCTATACTTTGTTGGATGTGCACCTGCTTATGATTCAAGAGTTCAAGAGGTGGCTAAAGCCTTAGTAAAAATTTTTGGGAAGATGGATGAAGATTTTAGGTTTTTAGGTAATGATGAAACTTGTTGTGGTAGTGAAATTTATAGTATGGGTGAAAAAGGTTTATTTGAATGGTTGGTTGAGGAAAACCAAAACCTATTCAACAAGTATGCTATAGATTTAATGGTTACAACTTCACCTCATTGTTTCAACATCTTTAAAACCCGATATCCAGAAATAAAATTTGAGGTTCAACATTACACCCAATATTTATGTAATCAACTAGAAAAAGGAAAATTAAAATTTCAAGAAAAATTTGAGGCAACAGTAACCTATCATGACCCATGTTTTCTGGGTAAAAGAAACAATATTTTTGAGGAGCCAAGAAAAATTTTGGAAACAATTCCAGGAATAAAATTTGTTGAGATGCCTAGAAATAAAGCTCAAAGTTTATGTTGTGAAGGTGGAGGGGGGAGAATGTGGTATGACCTACCAGGTGAACGTTTAGCTGAAGCAAGAATTATGGAAGCAGAAAGTACAGGTGCAGAAATCATTGTAACCTCATGTCCCTTCTGCCTTATCAACCTAGAGGATGCTGTTAAAACAACTGGAAAAGAAGAAAAAATTAAGGTTATGGACCTAGCAGAAATAGTAGCCCAAACAATCTAAAAAAATTATAATCCTAATAGTTTTTAAAAAAATTAAACTAGCAACTTTTCTTCCATTTAAAAAATATTAATACGATAATAGCGGTTTTTGGTGTTACATTGGCTGAGGTTTTTGTAAGGGTTAAAAGGGAGTTTAAAAAGAAGTTGAAAGGTTAATGTAGATGTAAAAGAAGAAAAACTGAAATTTTTAAGTCTAAGGTTGATGCCTGCTGTCAAAGTGTAGGCTTAGCTTTTCCTTGAAGACCTAGCTTTATTAAGCTCGACTTAATATTACAAGGTTGATGGTTTATGGAGGAGTTGCTTCTAACCTTAATGGAGGAGGAAGACCTTCTCCTAACATTAGTTGACCCAGAGGTTGCTAAGGATGCTGAGGTTAAGGACAAAAATTGAGAGAGCTGATGGGTTTGAATCTGTTGAGGCTGTAGCTATTGCTAACAGTGGCTTTGTTGGTATGGAACCTGAAATATTGATACCTCCAGCTATAGCTAGACAGCTTAAGCTTCACGAAATTGGAGAACCTGAAACATTTACAAAAGTTACAGGGGACGGTAGAAGAGTCAAATTTAAGGGGTATAAAGCCTCTGGTAAAGTTTACATCATCACGGAGGATAGGGTGGAAGGACCTGTTATCAGTACGATTCTTCTACCAACAAGAGGAAGATACATACTATTTAACGATAAACTTCTAAGCAGGTTAAAGATAGTTCTCCTAGATTTCGGAGAGGGAACATGGTGCTTTAGAGATGAGCTAGGTAGGAAAGAAAGAAAAACTTTTTGATACCTTACTTAACCCTAAAAAATTTTTACTATCAAATATTTAAAAGAATTCTACTCAATTCATGGAATATGGGTAACCTTAACTAAAACTGTTAAATTAAGGTAATAGGTTGAAGAAGGTTGTTTTCCATAAATTTAAACAAATAGTTATAGTCGTAAATCTAGCATCAAAAATTTTAAATACATTTTTTTGGGAGAAAAATATTTGTTTTTTCAATCCCCAAACAAAAATCTTAGCCTAATTGTAGGTTTTCTGGTTGTTTTCATGGTTTTCTCCAGCCTAATTTTTCCTGTTGGGGCTGAAAACCAGCAAAAACCTGTTTGGGTTGACAAGGATAAAGATTGGGTTTATGATGTTGGTGAACCTACCTTTGATACTATTCAGTATGCTATTGATGCTGCTAGCCAAGGTGATTGGATTGGTGTTAATGCTACCCTCTACAATCCAACCGGAGACATGGTGAAAGAGAATGTTGTTGTAAACAAAGAAGGCTTATATATTAAAAGTTTGAATGGATATGCTTTGGTTAATGCTTCAGATACAGGTAAACCAGTATTCAACATAACCGTAAATGATGTAATTATCGATGGATTTAGAATAACGGAAGGACTTATTGGAATCTATGCTTGCGAAGTAAACAACTGCACCCTAACCAGAAACCAAGCATACAACAACAACCGAAATGGAATTGGTGTATTTGATTCACTCAAGTGCAACTTAACTGGAAACCAAGCATACAACAACTGGGGTGGAATTGCGGTGGGGTATTTGGATGGTTGTGTAATTTTGAATAATTTTGTTGCTAACAATACTATTCATGGTATTTGGCTTGAATATTCTAATCAAACCTATATTGTTGGAAACACAATAATCAACAATACAGGTGTATATCCTTTATCAGGAATCCATATAGACTCAAAATCAACAGAAAACAAAATCCACTACAACAATATTTTGGATAATACATAATACGGCTAATGGCTCTTACGGTGTTTATGATGAGGATTTCCCAGCAACTATTGCAACCTATAATTGGTGGGGGCATCCCTCAGGCCCCTACCCTACTGGTCAAGGTGATGCTGTTAATGAATGGATAGAATATAGGCCATGGTTAAATGAATCTATAACTAAAGCAAAATATATAATAGCCTAAACTCTTAACTTAATCTTTTTATGGGTATGGAAAAATACTTTACTTTGGTGATGTTTTTGGAGGAGAAAGAATTTTGGGAGGATATTCGTTGGATTGAGGAAAATTATGCTGAATTACAAAAACAGTTTAAGGATAAATGGGTTGCTATTGTTGGTAAAAAGGTTGTAAGTTATGGTGAAAAATCGTGGTGAAGTTAAAAAAAATGCTATGAAATTAACTGGGAAAAAAATTATTCCATTAATATACGTGGAAAGTGGGGCTGCTATCTATTAAAGTAAAACTTACTCTTCTTAAGCAGTATGATGTTGAACTTTTGAGGAAAATTCCAGATTATGGTAAACTGATTAGAGTTATAGGTTGGATTAAATTTAAAACCTTATTTGGTTGAACTGAACCTTCCCATGCAATAATAGATTCTGGTGCTCATACAAGTCTAATTCCACTTAGCCTATGGCAAGAAATAGATGTAAAAATTATTTCAGACCATTATGTAAGGGGACTTGTACCAAAACCTGGATGTAAAATAGATGTTAAAGTAGACTGGATTGAGGGAAAGATTGTTGATGAATATGGAAATTCTACTCCTAAAATAAAATTTAGAGCATTTTTAGTATTGGTTGGTAACATTCCACTTATAATTGGATTTAAAGATTGTTAAAAAAATTTCTTATCAAAATTGACCCAGTAGCTAATAAAGCTTTTATTGAAATAAGGTAAAATATAAATCTTTGCAAAGTTTACATGAAACTGAAAATGTTTTTATTAAGAATGGGGTTATGGTGGTTGAAAAAATGGATATAATTGTTTGTGTTAAACATGTTCCAGATACAGCTGAAGCTGAGGTAACCATTGACCCTTCTGGGAGAGATATTAAAAAGGAAGGTTTACCTTTTGACATCAATGAATGGGATAACTATGCTATAGAAGAAGCTTTATTGTTGAAGGAAAAACATGGTGGAAAGGTAACTGTAATAACGGTTGGACCTGAAGAATACAATGAAACTTTAAGAAAATGTTTGGCTAAAGGTGCTGATGAGGCTATTAGACTTTATGATGAATCTTTTAAAGGTTCTGATGGGTATACAACAGCCAAAATTTTGTATAGTGCTATTAAAAACATGAAATTTGACCTAATTTTAACTGGAGCTATGGCTGGAGATGATGGTTATGCTCAGGTTGGTGTTACTTTAGCTGAAATGTTGGGGATTCCTCATGCTTCATTGGTGAAAAAAGTTGAGGTTAAGGATGGATGGGTTAAGGTAAACCGTGAACTTGAAGGTGGATTGGAGGAGGTTGCTGAGGTTAAACTTCCAGCGGTTTTAGCCATTCAAACAGGAATAAATGAGCCAAGATATGTATCTATAGCTGGGATTAGAAGAGCAGCAAAAAAAGAAATTAAAGTTTTAGGTTTAGCTGAGCTTGGTTTAAGCAAGGAAGAAGTTGGAGAACTAGGTTCACCAACTAGACTTGAAAGATTGTTTATTCCTGAAGTTACTAAGAAAGTTGAATTTTTAACCGGAGACCCTAGTGAGGTTGCTTCTAAACTTGCAAATGTTTTGAAGGAAAAGGGGGTATTGTAGATGGTTGAGGTTTTAGTTTTAGCTGAACATAGGAAAGGTGAACTTAGAGATATTACATTTGAAATGTTGACTGGTGCAAGAAAAATTTGTGATAAAATTGGTGCAGATTTGACTGTTGCTCTTTTAGGGTTTAATGTTAAAGAATTTGCCAAGGAATTAGCTGATTATGCTAAACAAGTTTTGATTGTTGAAGATGAAAGAATTAAAGAATTTAATTCTGAAGCCTACCAAAAAATATTGGCAAAAATAATTGGTGAACGTAAACCTTTACTTGTTATGATTGGACATACAGCCATAGGGATGGATTTAGCTCCAAGTTTAGCTACATCCTTAAACATTCCTTTAACAACTGATTGTATAGGTTTAGATTTTAAAGATGGAAAACTTTATGCAATTAGACAGATTTATAGTGGAAAAGTTAATGCTGAAATTACATTTAAAGATGCTGAAACCTACATGGTAACTATTCGTTCAGGAGCATTTCAACCTGAAAAACCTGAACCACCTATGGGTGGTGGAATTATCAATATTCCTTCACCTTTAACAGATGAGGATTTTGCTGTCAAAAAATTTGTTGAATATGTTGAGGAAGCTAAAGGTGAAATTGATATTTCAGCTGCAGATATCGTAGTTTCTGTTGGAAGAGGGATTAAAGATGCTAAAAATATACCTTTAGTTGAGGAGTTTGCTAAAGCTGTTGGTGGAGTTCTTGCATGTAGCAGACCAATTGTAGATAAGGGTTGGCTTCCAAAAGACAGGCAGGTTGGAATTTCAGGTAAAACTGTTAAACCTAAACTTTACATTGCTGTTGGGATTAGTGGGGCTTTTCAACATTTAGCTGGAATTAAAGGTTCAGGAGTTATTATTGCAGTTAATAAAGACCCTAAAGCACCCATCTTTAGAGTTGCAGATTACGGGATTGTTGATGACTTGTTTAAGGTAATACCAGTTTTAAAGGATAAGATCTTAGAATTAAAAGGAAAATAAACTTGAATACAACATATTTTTTGAGTGGAAAAAAATGGATTTTGAATTGAATGAAGTGCAAAAAGATATTCAAAGAGCTGCAAGAGAATTTGCTCAATTTCCCAGAAGAATATGGTGGACAAGGTTTAGGTATGGTTGAAAATGTTTTAATTGTTGAAGAATTTTGTAGAGCTAACTCAACTCTTGGAACAGCC
>NJEB01000067.1 GCA_002254975.1 Candidatus Hecatellales archaeon ex4484_218
GGCCTTACACCAACTGAGTAAGCATGTATTAGCGTTATTTTTCCGTTAAATTTTTTAGCTATTTGAATAGCAACCTTTAAAGCGTTTAATGAATATTCTGAACCATCCAACGGAACAAGTATTTTTTTAAACATTTTCTCACAAATTGTTAATAGCTTATACTCTTATATAATTTTGAAATGGAGAAGTTTAAGATTCTTCAGCCGTTTCTGTTTTAAGCTGAAGGTTTTCTTCTTTTTAAAACAGCAATGACAACGACTGCTATGATGATTATTATAACAATCGCTGCAACTATGACGATCCAAGGTTGCATTATCTGCGGTGAAGGTTCCCCCATCAAAGCCCAAACGCTTAAATGGTCTACATTAGCCCACACATAATGCTCCGTAGAGTTTACATGACTCTCTATAGGAACCCAACTGCTTGTAGAATTGTTCCAATAGAATATTTTTAAGCTGTTCTCGTTCATTCCCAACTTTGACAATTGCTGAGGATTATAATAGATTTTTATTGTAACATTAACTGTTGTGTCAGACGGTGAAGCAGTTATTTGAAGGTAATTGCCGATTAACTTGTAGGTTCCGGAAGGTGGTTTTACAGTTGATGGAAGACTTGTTAGATTTTTAATGTTTATGGTTGCTGGTTTGGTTATTTTTGTCAATGTTAAAATGCAGTTCGCTGTTTTCTTCGCATCAATTATTAATGGGTTATTGGTTTTAATTGAGGATGGATTGTAAACTGTTTCGGTATATCCTTTCCAAACTTTGAATATTAAGCTTTGAAGTTTACTTACACTCTGATTATTCCAAACCATCACATTACCTTTTTCAATTTCTCATGTTAACATATTCATTTTTAATGTAGTTTATTTCAGCGTTTAAGTCTCCTTTAACAGTATAGATTCCCTTATAATCAATTTGTCCCTCTCCATAGAATATTGTTTCAGTGTAGGAGCTAACTGAACAGTAAGTTCTATTTAACAACGACTCCATGAACTGCAGCAACGGCATCATAGACTGTTGAACTTCAGGCGGATACTTAAGAATGGAAGACCGATATGCATCCAAATATGATTTGGCTGTTAAGTTGAAGTATTCTTCTTCACTGATCTCAGTATATGCTTGAACATCTATTTTTCTGGTAGCTCTAGAATAGGAGAGAGTGAGCTTTGCCTTCCTTGTTAAATAAACAGTTGAATTTAGTATTGAATAAACTGTTGAGTTTGGAAGTGATGGGATGGTGAGGATACTCGAAATTGGAGTGGGCGGGGTTGATTTGGCAAGGTTGTTTGCTAAGAATTTTAGAAAGTCTCCTTGAATAATTATTAGATAGGATACTTCGGCGCTATTCTGATCTATTGATGTGATGTGAACATTAAATGTTGTGCATTTAAGCAGTCCATCTGATATTGATGGAAGTTCGCTTTGTAGGGTTTCATTTATCATAGGGATAAACACTGTTTTAAGATAATCTTCGCTTAACTTTGGAAAACTTGGAATTGGTAGAGATTGATTATAAAAGACCGTTAATGAATCATTTAAGACAAGCCTTGTTAGGTTTCCGTTAAAGTTTAGGTTTATGTCTCCTAAAGATAAACCAGACACTAAATGAACAGTTATCACCCCGTTGAAAGATTTATTTACGTAATTCGCTGTTATTGTGAAGTCTGTTGAGTTAAAAGGGAAACCTGAAAAGTTAATTCTTTGTTCAGGCAGATTGTTTGGAAGAATAATTGACGCATTGAGGCAGCTGTTTAAAGTGCCGTTAAGATATTTATTTTTCATGAAAATTCCTGTTGCATTGAAGGGAAACTTGGATGCTTCTTCCGCTGGTAACGTAACTGTAGCGTTCACGGAAATATCATTTGCATCATCAGTTTTTGTGATGTCTGCACCTAATTGAATGTGTGGTCCTACATTGGGATGTGGACTTGTATGATTGTATTTGGCTGAAATCTCCACAGTTCCATCCGGATAAACAATGAATTTTGCTTCCACTTCCGCACCCATAGTGCTTACATATCCAAAAGCTGAAGATGAAATGAAAGGTATGATTAAAGTAACACATAAGACTGTAAAAACTAAAAATATTTTCTTACTCATTTTAATCATACAGCTATTAGGAATGTTACCTTTATATGGTTTGTGAATCATGTGAAGTTTTAGGGGGATTTCAATGAGGCTTGCTTCAATGTCTCTTAAAAATTTGAACCGAAGGAGGCTGCGAGCTTTTCTCTGCATTTTAGGGGTGGCCTTAGCTGCCTGTTCAATTGTTACTGTTGGAGCTTCAACCTCACGATATATTAGAGTAATGGTTGAAATGAATACTTTCTTCAATGGAGATTTAATTGTAGTTGCAAAGGATGTTGTTGTTATTCAAGGCTTTCCAATAGGAGGAGTTATTCCTCAAACCGTTGTAAACAAAGTTGCAGAAATTGAAGGTGTTGAAAAGGCTGTTCCAATGTTGTTTAATTTTAATTTTAAACCCGGAAAGGTTTCCACCGTTTTACCTGTAAACGTTTCTATAGGATTACCATTGGATGAGTGGCATATGATCATCGGCTCCTCAACCTTTAAGTCTGGTAATTTACCTAAAAACGATTCAATAAATCAAGTTGTTGTTGGAAGCTCCATCGCTGATCAGTACGGAATAACTGCTGGATCAAAGCTTAGTTTGAGAGGATGTTTATTGGTTGTTAGTGGAGTTTTTAACAGCCCATCAGCTGTTCTTGAACGTTCAATTATTATGAGTTTAAAGTTGGCTCAGGAAGTATATAACTATCCTATGCAAATTAACATGGTTATTGTTGAACCCGAAGCCGGAATTTCCCAGAGAGTTGTGAAAAATGAAATTGAGAGTAAAATTTATGGTGTTATGGCTTTGACTGATGATGAAAGGAATGATTTGACGAGGCCTTTCATTAACACTTTGGAAAATTGGAATTTAACGATGCAAGGAACTTTGCTTGTTTTAAGTGTAGTTTTAATTGCTGTTGTTGGAATGTTAAATGTTTCTGAAAGACGTAGGGATTTTGCAACACTAGACGCTATTGGGGCACCTTCGTCTTACATATTTTCAATAGTTATCATTGAAAATTTATTGATAGGTGTTTTCGGAGGAATTTTAGGCATCCTTTTAGGTTGTTTAACAACTGTTTTTCTGGCAAGTTTTTACACAACCATTCCAGTTAATTTGTTCCTTTTGGATGTTTTCGGACTTGTCCCCCCATTCTACATGCTAGAAATTTTCTTTATGATTGTTGGCGCATGTTGTGTTGGAGGTATAATTCCAGCTTTAAACGCAACTAGAGTTAGAATAGCTGAAACTTTGAAGAGTGAATATTAATGTTTATTAAAGCTGTTAACTTAACAAAGATTTATCGAAAAGGTTCTTCAAAAATAGTTGCAGTTAATAGAGTTAATTTAGAGGTTAAAAACGGAGAATTCATAGTTATCGTTGGGCCGTCTGGCTCTGGGAAGACGACTCTTTTAAACCTTATAGGATTAAATGATTACCCAACCTCTGGAAAAATATTCATTGACGGTGTAGATGCTACAATGCTTTCTAAAAGAGAAAGAAGAAAGATTAGACTTTTACGCATAGGTTTTATTTTCCAGACCTTTAATTTGTTCCCTACGCTTAACGCGTTAGAAAATGTGGAGTTACCATTGGCTTTAGCTGGTAAATCTCAGATGGAGCAAAGGGAAAGAGCTATTAAACTTCTTAAATCTGTTGGTTTAGCTGATAGGATTTTTCACAGGCCAAGAGAGTTGAGTATGGGGGAGATGCAGCGGGTTGCTATTGCACGGGCTATGGCGAATAATCCTGAAGTTTTAATTGCTGATGAACCTACTGGAGAGTTGGATTCTGAAACATCTAGGGAGGTTGTTGGTTTACTTTCTGAGATAAATAGAAAGCAGAAAGCCACCGTGATTGTGGCAACTCATGATGAGAGGATAGTTAGAGTTGCAAGTAGTGTTTACCGAATTGTTGATGGTAAGTTAAGTTTAGAGTAAAGAGAAATCTGTTGTTTTTATTTTTCCTTTCTTGTCAACAATTATTTCAAATCTTTCAGTCCATGGGTGGCCCTGTAGGTCTATGGGGCATGTCCCGGAAACAATCCATAAACCGTCTTCCTCTCTTATCGTTAAAATGTTTATTCTATCCGTGTTTTTCCTTTTCTTAACATATTCTAATACTACTTGTTGGGCTTCCCTTTCTGTCACCGCTTTCATGAATTTTCCTCCAACGCGGCTTTCTTTTGTTTTCGTTAGCATTAAATGTTATGAAGTTTGAATAGTTAGCTGAGTTAAGTAATAGGATTGTTTTTGTACATATAATAATGATGCGATAGGTTCAAATTTTGGTTAAAACCTAAATTTTGTTGGTTGATGTAAAGGTTGAGAATTGGTGAACGTAAAAGGATAATTATTCATGTGGATATGGATCATTTTTTTACTGCTGTTGAGGAGAGAAGGCATCCTGAATTTAGGGGTAAGCCGGTTATTGTTGGAGCTGACCCTAAAGGGGGGAAGGGTAGGGGGGTTGTTAGCACATGTAATTATGAGGCTAGAAAGTTCGGTGTTAAATCTGGAATGCCTATTTCTAGGGCTTGGAAACTTTGTCCAGACGCGGTTTACTTACCAGTTAACTATGAGTTGTATGAAAAAGTTTCAAGGGAAATAATGAATATTTTACGTAAGTATGCAGATAAGTTTGAACAGTGGAGTATTGATGAAGCTTTTCTTGATGTTAGTTCACGGGTTAAAAGTTATGAGGAAGCTGAAATTTTAGCAAAGAAAATTAAACGTGAAATCCTTGAAAGGGTTGGGCTTTCATGTTCCATTGGAATTGGACCGAACAAGCTTGTTGCAAAAATAGCCAGCGACTATCATAAGCCTGACGGTTTAACTGTTGTAAGGGAAAACGAGGTTGAAAAATTTCTTTCCCCTTTACCAGTCCGTAAACTTTTATGGGTTGGATGGAAAACCGAACAGAAACTGAAAAAATTGGGGATAAAAACTGTGGGTGAACTTGCAAATTTTGACCCATCAATGCTTATTGAAGTTTTAACGAAACATATACTTCAAAACAGTAACAGTTAGAGTTCGCTATGACAATTTTGAAACCCACACCCATAGTAAAACCTTAAATTTCATCACAAACCGTCTGGAAGACCTAGAAAAAACAGCCAGAGAACTCCTCCAAAAATTTCTAAACCCATATAGAAAAATTAGACTCGTAGGAGTGAGAATTTCAAACCTTATTTATGCAGAAAAACAAAGTACACTAACACAAAAATGATGAAAATGCTAATTCAATAACATGGAATATGATCTAGTGCTCCGAAGTAGATTTAAATATCGGTTTAAATTATCGGTTTCGATTAACCGAAATTTGAATTATTTTGACGCATGATACCGGGATTTCTGAAAGAATTTGATTACCTAAGTACACCTTAGTTTTATTCAGCTTGTATCTTCAATTACCGATTCAAGTGATGCGCAAACTTGAGAAGCAAATTGTGACGCA
>NJEB01000068.1 GCA_002254975.1 Candidatus Hecatellales archaeon ex4484_218
TGCTGTTCCTGATGCTGCAAAATCAATATAACCTTTTTTTCTCATCTCAGTTAAAAAGGTGGATAAAAGATAAGCTATATTTACATCCCAAGGATAAATCTTATGAAGTCTTGCTAAATCAAACAAAATTTGCCAAGGAGGCTTTAACCAAAAAGGTTTTTCTGATTTCCCAATCAATGTTGTACCCCCACCAAAGGTAATGAGTAAATGTTTGAAACTCCGTTTTTAGCGTAAATACCGAAAAGTCTGTCAGCTTTAGCAGCCATAGCTTCCTTAAACGAGATAACAATTATTTGGGAATTTTTAGCTTCTCTAGCTAAAAGTTCAGCCAATCTTTGGGTATTTACAGGGTCAAGATGGGCATCTATTTCATCAAAAATGTAGAAGGGTGAAGATTTAGCTAAACTTTGTAAAGCAAAAATGTAACATACAGCAACAACAGATTTTTCACCCCCGCTTGCAGCAGTTACGGGCATTAAAGATTTACCGGGAAACTCAACAATAATATCAAGTCCACCTGAAAATGGGTCATCTGGATTTTGAAGTTGAAGCCAACCTTTCCCACCAGTTATTGCATTAAAAGTTTCAGAAAATTTTGTATTTAATTTCTCTAAAGCTTCAAAAAAAGCTTCTCTTTTTTCTCTTTCCACGGTTTCCATAAACCTTAAAATTTCTCTTTTCTCATTTTCAATCTGGTTGATTCTAACTGAGAGTTCCTTATAATTCTTTTTTTGAGGTTCATAAAGAACAATCGCATTCATGTTTACTTTTTCTGAAAGAATCTTGTATTCTTTTTCTAAAGCATCTTTTAAAGGTTTTAATGTTTCATAGTTTTCTATCCAAGCTTCATCTGGATTTTCATAACCTAACATTTTAAGTTCCTTAAGATTATGGTCTAACTCAATTTGGTATCTTAAAAGTTCTTGTTTCAAATCATTAACAGCATTAATGTAGGGTTCCATCTCATTATTGATTTTTCTTATTTGTTTGTTAAGTTCCTCCACTATACTAGCATATTTTTTATGTTCTTCTCTTTTAGCCATCATTTGAGCTGTAAGTTCTTCTTTTTCTTTTTCAAGCATTTCAAGTTTTTCTGTTACCTCTTTCAATTTTTCTGTTGCCATCTTAAAATCCTTGTTTCTTTTTCTTAAGTTTGCACCTATACCTAAAATTTCCCTTCTTGTAGTGTTTAAGGATGGAAGAAGCACATTTTCAAGGTTTGAATTATGCATTGTTAATCTTGTTTTAAGCTCATCAAATTGACGTTGAAGCTCATTTATTTCAGTTTCAAGTTTTGCTTTTTCAGCTTCTAAGTTGGTTATGGTTTCAGGTTTAAGTTTTTTTCTAAGATTTGCTGCTTCAACCCTTAAAACATGAAGTCTTTGTTCGATTTGTTTTTGTCTAGTTTCAGCCTCAAAGATCCATGTTTTTGATTTTTCATACTTATGATTTAAACTTCTAATCTTTCTGTTAACCTCAACTAAATTTTTATGGACCCTTTCAAGATTTTGTCTTAACTCAGTAAGGTCTCTTTCAAAAAATTTTATATTGTCTTCATGTGCAATTTTTTCACTTTCAAGTCTCACTAACTCATTACTTAAACGTTTTAGGTCTGATTTTCTTCCATCTAATAATTTTTCAAAAGAATTAACTGTTTCACTTATTCTTTTAATTGTTTCTTCACTGGGTAAAATTTCGGATAGGTCTATAGGCTCCCGGTAAAACCCAACCTCTAAACGTAATCCAGGTTCAAAAACTTCTCCATCAACAGTTACAACTCTATAACCTTGTTCTGAAATTATTAAAGCAGTTTTTTCATCAGAAGAAATCAAAGTATCTCCTAGAACAAAGTTTACTGCTGGTTGGTATCTGATTGAACATTCAACAAACATTGTTGCAGGTCCAAGAATTCCCGGAATGTTTGGGTTTTTTACTGTTTTAACGTTTTTAAGGTTTGAAAGTGGAAGAAGCTTTACTCTTCCAATTTTTGCTCTTTTTAAGGTTTCAGCACAAACCCTTACAACTTCCATATCCTCAACCACAAGTGCTTGAAGCCAACCTTCTGCCGCAGCTTCAACAGCTTTCCTATAACCTTGCTTAATACGGATTTTTTGTTTAAGCCTCCCATAAATCCCTCTTAAAACTTTAAGATTGGATAAAGTTTCTAGGTGTTCTAATGCTTTTTCTTCTGAAAGAACAGAGTCAGCAAGGTCTTTTCTTGATGCAAACTCTGTTACACTTAAACGAGCCTTTTTAGCTATTTTTTCAGCATTTTTAATTTCAGCTTCAACTCTTTCTATTTGACGTTTAATTTTAGCAATAGTGTCAACCGTTTCTTCCAATGCTTTTTCTTCTTTAACCTTTAAACTGTTGATTTGTCTTAATCTTTCTGAAAAATTTTGGTAAAACTTTTGAAAAGAATTCTTCCTACTGTTTAAAGAGTTTAATTGGTCTTCAAATATACTACAACTTTCTTTTTCAGCCTTAATTTTAACTTCCAGTTTGCTATATTCTTTTTCAAGTTCTTTAATTTCATCTTCCAAAACTGAAAGTTTTTGAGAATTCTCCTCTAAAGATTGTTTTATTTCATCTATTTTTCCAGCTATTTCATCTTTTATTCTTCTTTTCTCAGTGAGAATTTTTTCAATTTCAATTTTTGATTTTTCTATTTTCCTAATTTCTTTCCTGTTTTCTGTAATCTGTTTTCTTATAGACTTTAAAGTTTCAATCTTTTCTTTCCACATGTTTTCGTAGGATTTTATGCTTATTTTTGCTGATGAAATTGTGGTTTTTAGTCCAGCAATTTCAGAATTTAAGTCTCCTATCTGTTTTTGTAATAAAACAAGTCTATCTCCACCTTTATCCATAACCTTAATAGCATATTCACGCCATTCTTTTTCTTTTGTTGAACGTTGAACCTCAAGTTGTTCACGTCTAGCTTTAAACTCTTCTAGTTTTGCTTCTTTTTCTTGAATTTCTTTTTTAATCTCCTCTATTTTTTTCTGAATTTCTTTTATTCTTGATGAAAGTTCTGCTGCTTTAAGCCTGTTTAACTCGTTTTTTATGTAGTTGTATCTTAAAAGGTCATTTCTTTCTTTTTCAAGCTCAACTAAACGTTTTTTTACCTCTTCAAATTTTCCTAAAGCCAATTTTAGGTTTAACTCTGCTTCTCTAAGATGTTTTTGGGCTTCCTCCTTTTTCCGGTCGTATTCCCCTATTCCTATAATGTTTTCAACATTTTTTCTTCGGTCTTCAGGGCTAAAATCAGCTATTCTCATCGTTGTTCCTTGAGATACAATATTCATACTACCTACAAGAGATGCTTGTCCAAGAATGTTTACCAGACTTTGTCTTGAATATTTCTTCCCATTAACCTTGTAGGTGCTAACTCCATCAGCCCCTAAATACCTTGAAATCGTCACAACATCCGTATCAATAGGTATCATCCTAGAAGAGTTATCCAGATGAACAGTTACACTTGCATATTTTGCTTTGGGAATTTCATTGTTTCCATGAAAAAGTAAGGATTGAAAATTTGTTGCTCTTAAAGACCTAGCACTTAATTCTCCAAGAACAAAATGGATAGCATCCACAATGTTTGTTTTTCCACTACCATTAGGACCTACAATAACATTTAATCCCTTATCAAATGTAATTGAAGTTTTTCTTGCAAAAGTTTTAAAACCAACAATTTCAAGTTTTTTAATTGTTACCATTAGCTTTTTCTCTCCAATTTAAAGTAAACTTTGATACTTTTAAGTAACATAAAGCATTTTTCTAAGAAGTACATGTCCTCTTTAACTAATTTTTTGGGTTAAAAATTAAAAATCTAAGTTACATGCTTCTTAAAAAATAGAGCGTAAAAAATTCAAGTTTTTCTATAGTTAAGATAAAAATCTAAAAAGGTTTAGCATAAATTAACGCAAAAACTAGGCTAGAAAGCTACAAAATTTTAAAAGTTTAACAATAAAGTTTTTACTGGTTTTCTTAAAATTAAACATTATTTTACTTTAAATTTCAATTGTTAAACCGGGGAAATATAGTCTTGAAAAGAGTTGAAGCCTTAAAATTTGAAATGAATAGGCTTAAATTTGATTGTTATGTTTGCGGATTGGATTCGAACATTCGTTACCTTACATCCAACAGCAAAACTTCTTTTGAAGGTCTTACTCTTCTAGTTTTAAAAGATTCAAAACCAATAATTTACACATCAAAACTTGAGGAAGAACGAATTAAAAAAGAAGTTAAAAATGTTGAGGTTGAAGTTTTAAAGGAAGAAGAAAAAATTGAGGATAGAATTTCTGAGAAAGTTCTTGAAAACAAGATAAAAAAAATGTTTTTTGACAGTTTGACCTTTAACCAGTTTAAAATTTTCCATAAAAAGCTTCCAGAAACAAAAATTGAATGTAAACCTGAAATTTTGCTTAGAATTAGAAATGGAGATGCTGTTGTTTTGGATATTGGAGCAAAATATATGGGTTATAATTCTAATCTAACAAGAACAATTTTTGTTGGAAAACCATCTCCAAGCCAACTTAGAGTATACAGAATTGTTTATAAGCTTCAACTTGAAGCATTTAAAAAAATTAAATCAAACATGGAAGGCTGGGAAGCAGATAACTTAGTTAGAAAAAAAATGGAAAAGGAAAGTTTGGCTGAATATTTTATTCATGGGTTAGGACATGGGATAGGATTGGATGTTCATGAACTACCCAGACTTTCTAAAAAAAGTAAAGATAAACTTAAAAAAATGAGTGTTGTTACAGTTGAACCAGGAATTTATCTACCAGGTAAGTTTGGTGTTAGGATTGAGGATACAACCTTAGTTAGTGAGGATGGTTTAAAACCTTTAACTAGATGTGAAAAAACAATTTATTAGTAAGCTATGAATAAAAAATACAGAAAATTTCTTTGAATGGATGGTTTATGGTTAAAATAAATCTTGAAAGAATTTTAGACACAACCTTAAGAGAAGGGGAACAAGCACCTGGTGTTTATTTTAAACCTGAAGAAAAATGTGTTATTTCTGAAATGCTTTACAAAATCTTGGGTGAAAAAGCTTACATAGAAATAGGTCAACCTTACAGTCCAAAGTATCGGGAAGGAGTTGAAGCTGTTGTTAAGTTTTTTGAGGAGAAAGGTTACAGGAATGCTAGACTTTTAGCTCATTGTAGAACCTTAAGGGAAGATGTTGAAATTGCATGGAATTGTGGTGTTTGGGGTGTAGTTGTTGTTTTATCTCCATCAGACCAACATTTAACCCATAAGCTTGATGGATTATCCTATCAAGAAGCATTAAAAAGAATAGTTGAAACAGTAAAATATGCAAAAAATAAGCTTGGTTTTGAGCTTGTTGAATATGCTGCTGAAGATGCAACTAGCACACCTATTGAGAGACTTATAGAAGTTTCCAGAGTTGCATGGGAAGCTGGAGTTGATGTTGTCAGAATACCGGATACTAAAGGTCAAATGACACCTAAAAACTTCAAAAAACTTATGAAAATTTTAACTAAAAATGTTGAAGTTTCCTTTGATGTTCACTGTCATAATGATAGAGGTTTGGCTGTTGCAAATTCAATAGCAGGATTAGAGGGTGGAGCAACGGGTGTTCATGTTTCAGTTATGGGTTTAGGTGAAAGATGCGGAATAACCGACCTTGCAACTTTACTGGATAATCTTGAAACCTTGTATGGGGTTGAAACAAAAGTTAATTTTAGAGAGATACCTAAGCTATACCAATATGTTTCTGCTGTTTCAGGTATTTCTATTCCGCCCAACCTTCCGATTTTAGGTTTGTTTGCAAGAACCCATAAAGCTGGAACTCATCAAAAATCTGTTTTAAGATGTCCTGAAACTTATGAAACAATAAACTGGGAAAAATATGGTTTAGAAAGAGAGTTTGAGTTTGGAGCTATGCAATCAAAGGAGCTTGTTGAAAAAATTCTTGAGGGCTATAATATTTCTGAGGAAACTAAACTAAAAATTGTGGATAGGATTAGAGATTTTTCTATGAGTAGAGGTCGTCCTTTACGTAAACCTGAAGTTTTCCGGATTATTCAGGAGGAAACTGGTTTTTCTCCAACAATTTTTCCTTCAATAAGAGGGGAGGAACAAATTGATGCTCTTATCTTTATTAAGGTGAAACCTTCCTGTGATGAATTAAATTTAATCAAAAATTTAAGAAAAATTTTTTCTGATTATTCAATTCCTGTTAGGATCAGGGATATTGCTGGAAACTGGGATTTTATTTTGGATGTTAAAGGTGTTAAAAACCCCAAACTTTTAGACCAAATAACAAGGGAAATAAGGATAAAAAACAGTGATATCCTTGAAACTAGTACCTCCATAGTTTTTGACGAGTATAAGTAAAAAATTGGGATGTAACTTTTTAGGTTGCATGGAGAGAGGGTTAGAAATGTTTATTAACCCCCCAATTTTTAATGTTTCCTTAAGACAACACCTAGCCTTAGATTCTGAGGGCGTAGGGGTTCGTGGAAAAATCATCTTTAAACACAAAAATTCCCACAGGCAAAGTTTTAGCTTTTATCTTGGAAATTCAAAATTTGACGTTAATAGATGTAACGACTTTTTCTTTTTGGAGGATATATTAAGGAAGGGATTTTTATTTTGTATGTAATTGTAGTTGGATTAAGCGGAGTTGGAGAAACATTAGCTAGAACCCTAGTTGAAAGAGGACATACGGTAGCTGTGGTTGATAAAAATGAGGAAAGATGTAAACGGTTTGCTTCAGAGGTTGATGCACTTGTGATTCATGGAGATGCTTCAGATAAAGACATTCTAGTAAATGCTGGAGTTGAAAAAGCTCAAGCTTTAATTGCAGCAACTAATGATGATTCAACAAACCTTATGGTTATAACTTTAGCAAAAGATTTTGGTGTTCCTAATCTTATGGTTGTACTTAGGGACCCAGACCATGCTGAAGTTTTTAATAAAATGGGTGTAAAAACAATTACACCAGATGAGATTGTTGCCGAACATATTTATCAATCCTTATTTGAGGTTACAGATTTTATTTATGTGGGTAAATGTGGTTCTGAGGTTTTTAGTATTCACACAAATGAGGATACAGATGTGATTCATAAGAAAGTTAAGGATATTCGTTTGCCTAACGGGTATAAAATACTTGGTGTTTTAAAAAAGGATAAGTTAAGTCTTCCAGATAAAGACCTAACAATTGAGGCTGGTGATGATATTGTTGTTTATGCTGATAAACCTGAAAACATTAAACGTGTAGTTGAAATTTTCACAAAAAAATCAAAGAAAAACAAGGAAAATAAAAATCAAAACAGTTCTAAATCTTAAAAATTTTTACAGGTTTATCTTTCAGGTTTTCTTTTTCCAAGCCTCCAAAACTCTTTCCATGTGTCTGGAAAGAATAGGATAAGAGCTGGTATTATTTCTAATCTTCCAGCCCACATATCAAAAATAAGAATAATTTTTGATATTGATGGTAGATTGCTTGAAATTGGGAAAAAACATGGTCCAACATTTCCTTGAGCTGAAAATGCTGCTGAAAATGCACTAAAAGGTTCATATCCGAGTGCTGTAAGGATAAATCCTGAAAATGTAAGTAAAAGCATGTAAGCTACAAAAAATCCTGCAATTCTTGTAACTTCCTCTTCTCCAACAACAGTTTCACCTATTTTTAAAGGTTTAACGGTTCCTGGTGGAAGAATAGACCTTAAAAGTATGTTTTGAACAAATTTTGTAAGAATCACTATACGGATTATTTTTATTGCTCCTCCAGTTGAACCTACTCCTCCACCAATCAACATTAGAATCATAAGTAAAGCTTTGGATAAAGGTGGAAAACTCATGATGTCGGTTGTTGTGTAACCTGTTGTTGTAAGTATAGATACTACTTGAAAAATCGAGATTCTAAATGCATCAATGAAACTTTGGGAGTTGTAAATTGTTAACTCGTAGGTGGTGAGGAGGGAGAACACGGTAATAATGATGAGTGCTGCTTTAATCTCCACACTTTTAATTAAAGCCTTAAATCTCCCAGTAAAAATTCTCATGTGAACAA
>NJEB01000069.1 GCA_002254975.1 Candidatus Hecatellales archaeon ex4484_218
AAAGCCACAGAATTACGTTTAAAGCTTGTTAAAGATTTTGGGATTGATGAAAAAGAAGCTGTTCAAATTGTTAATTGTATGCCTGAAAGTATCGAAGAACTTAGAATTTTTTTACCAAAACATAGGGTTATTGAGACTGAAAAACTCCAAAAAATGGTTGAACTTATTAATAGTTACCGTAAATAGAGGAAAATCAAGATACTATTTATATTTATATCTCTCCAAAATCCTTATTTCATTTTGAGGATGCTTAAATGGAAAAAAAACGTTACGAGGAAGTTGCTTACGTTTTGGATTTTCTTCCTCAGGGGAAATCTGGGTTTGGAAAAAATTTTATAGCGGAGCCTATTGTTCAAATGGTGGGTGAAGAATTTTTTACTTTGCTGGAAGCAACAGTTAAACCTGGTGTAACTGTAAATCTTCATGAAAAACTTTATATTGGGAAAGATAAAAGAGACAAGGTAAACCATATAATTGGAAGAATAACTTATGAGGAGCTTACCCCCACAGCTAAAAGTGAGCTTCCTTTAGTTATTGAGGAAATAGTTAAACTTCATGAGCAAAGATTTGTTCATTTTTTTAATACAGCTCAACCTATAACTCCAAGAATGCATGCTTTTGAACTTTTACCTGGAATAGGTAAAAAGTATATGTGGCAGATTGTAAATGAAAGAGAAAAAAAACCTTTTGAAAGTTTTTTAGATATTCAAAAAAGGGCTGGTATACCAGACCCTTTAAAACTTGTTGCTAAAAGAATAGTGGAAGAATTAACAACTAACCAAAAATATAGAATATTTACCCGCCAATATTAAGATGAGTCTTTTAAATTCTGTTAAAAAACTTTTAAGAATTTATAGTTTAAAGCCTAAAAAAATTTTTGGCCAAAGTTTTGTTGTTGATGAAGCATTACTGGAAAAAATGGCAAATTATGCTAATTTAACAGGAAAGGATACTGTGCTTGAGATTGGTGCTGGATTTGGTTTTTTAACAGAAGTTTTAGCTAGTAAAGCTGGTAAAGTTTTAGCTGTGGAAGTTGACCCAAAACTTGTAAAAATTCTTAGAAAAAAATTTTCTAAAAATAGTAAGGTTAAGATTTTTCATGGAGATTTTTTAAAGCTAGATTTTAAAGGTTATTATAACAAGGTTGTTTCAAGTCCACCCTACTCTACAATTTCAAAAATAATTTTTAAGCTGTTAGAAGAAAGTTTTGATGTTGCTATTTTACTGCTTCAAAAAGAATTTGCTTTAAGACTTTTAGCTAAACCAGGTGAAAAAGATTATGGGAGACTTACAGTTATGGCATATGTAAAATCTGAGGTTGAAGTTTTGGAAGAAGTGCCAAGCATAGCTTTTTATCCAAAACCTAAAGTTTCCTCCATACTTGTCAAAATAAAACCCAAAAAAGAGCCACCATTTAAAGTAAATGACTGGAAAATTTTTGAAGAAACAGTTAGATTATTATTTACTCAAAAAAACAGAAAATTACGAAATGCTCTTAAAATTTTTTTAAAACATAAAAATTTTGGCTGGTTAAATGTTGATGATTTTAAGGATTTTCCTTATCTTGAAAGAAGAATTTTTACTCTTAAACCGGAGGAAATTTGTGAAATTTCAAATTTAATTGTAAACCTGAAAACTTAAATTAAGGCTAAAGTTTTAGCTTTACATGATGTAAAAAACCAATGGATATGGATTGAAGAAATGGGAAATTATGGGTCTATTTTTCCAGCTGTTCAAAATATTTTGTTGGCTGCTAGAGGGCTAGAAATGTTGGTTATCCTGTTGGAAAATTTAGTCCACCTAAACGTTTACCTGTAGACCAATTTACTCACTATGATGGATGGTAATTATGGATAAACAACCTAATGATTCCTTTTTTATTATTGAAGGGTTTAAACTTAAAATTCCTACCGAGGTTTACAAACCTTCTGATGATACTTATCTTTTGATTGATAATCTTCACGTTAAGAAAGGTGAAAAAGTTTTGGAGATGGGTTGTGGTTGTGGAATTGTTACACTTATTGCTGCTAAAAAAGCAGGTAAGGTTGTTGCTGTAGACCTAAACCCTTATGCTGTTCAAACAACTAAAGAAAATGTTAAATTAAACGGTTTAGAGGGGAAAGTTGAAGTTAGAATAGGAAACCTTTTTCAACCATTAAATTCAAATGAAAAATTTGATTTGATAATTTTTAATCCACCCTATCTTCCAACCAGTAAAGGAGATAAAGTGGGTGGCTGGCTGGAAAAAGCATGGGATGGAGGCCCAAATGGTAGAAAAATTATTGATAGGTTTATTGATGAGGTTGAAAAGTTTCTGAATAAGAAAGGTAGGATTTTGATGGTTCAATCAACCCTATCCAATGTTGAAAAAACTATTCAAAGATTGACTGAAAAAAGATTTAAGGTTAAAATTTTAGGTAGAAAAAATTTTAGTTTTGAAACCTTAATTTGTTTTGAAGCTTTAAAGATTTAGTCAAATTTTGGGAAAGTTAAACCTTTTTGTTTTTGATATTTTCCACTATAAGGTTTTTGGATTGGAGAAGATAATTTAGCAAAAACAACATGGATAAATCTTTCTCCAGCATAAAGTTTAACCGGAAAATTTGAACCTGAAATTGCTAAGGTTAAATTTCCTTTAAATCCTCCATCAACAACTGTTGGAGGTAATGTTAAACCGCATCTAGCATAGGTTGAACGAAGCTCAATAAATCCCATTAAGTCGTTGGGTAACTCTAAGTATTCTAAAGTGTAAACCAAAATTTTCTCATTAGGTTTTAATAAAAATTTATCCCCAACCTCAACCTCAAAAAATTCTTCCGGATTAAAATTTTCTTTTGTATCCATAGTTTTAACTGTTTGTTTAAATCTTGCAATTTTGTTTCCTAAATGTAGGTCAACACCATTTTCACGGATAGTATCCGGTTTTAAAGGGTTAATGATTAAATATTTTCCTTCAACAAGCCTACGAAGTTCAGAATTTGAGAGAATCATTAAGTAGCCTCCATGATATTTACTGTATAAGATATTTTTTCCCTATAAACCTATAAACCTAAAATACTTGTTTGTTATCCATTTTAAGGTGGAGGATTAAAAGTGAGAGGAAGCGAATACAAGATTCCAGCCGGAATGCCTTATGCTAGAAAGGAGTATATTAAGGGAGCACCTCAACCCAGAATAACAAAGTTTGTTATGGGTGACTCTAAGGGAAATTTCCCTGTAAAGGTTAGATTGGTTGCTGAAAGAAGAGTGCAGATAACCCATAATGCTCTTGAAGCTGCACGTATAGCAACAAATAAGGTTTTAGCTGATAAGCTTGGTGAAAAAGGTTATTGTTTAAAAATTTTAATTTATCCACATGTGGTTCTTAGAGAAAATAAAATGATGGCTTTTGCTGGTGCTGACAGAATTCAGGAAGGTATGCGTAGAGCTTTTGGTAAACCAGTAGGTTTAGCTGCAAGAGTTAATCCAGGTCAAACAGTAATGGAGGTTTACACCAACCCTGAAGGTGTTGAAATTGCAAAACAAAGTTTAAGGTTTGGTGCAAGTAAACTTCCAACTCCATGTCTTATTCAGGTTGAGGAAAATAAATAAAGCTTAGGTCTTTAAAACTTTTATTTTCTTAGAAAATTTTAGGAGTAGAAAATTTGGGTTATCAGTTTGAAACAGAAAAGGTTGTAGATTTTATTTTAAAAAATTCTGTTAAAAAAGTTTTGATTCAACTTCCAGAAGGTTTAAAACCTTATGGTGTAGGTTTAGCTAAGGAAATTGAGGAAAAAGCTGGTGTGACTGCTTATGTTTCAGCTGACCCATGTTATGGAGCATGTGACCTCCCTATTCAAGAAGCTGAAATTTTAAATGTAGACTTAATAATCCATTATGGACATAGTGAAATTTTAAAGGAAGCTCAAAAAAGAATAAAAATTTTATATGTTGAGGCTAAATCAAATTTGGATATTGGTAAAGTTGTTGAAAAATCTCTTCCCTTCCTTAAAGAATATAGGAATATAGGTTTAGTTGCAACCGTTCAACATGTTCATAAGCTGGAGGAAGCTAAAAAAATTCTTGAAAAAAATGGTAAAAAAGTTTTTATTGGTTCTGCAAGTGGGCTTGTAAAATATGATGGACAAGTTCTTGGTTGTGATTGTTCAACAGCTGAAAAAATTAAGGATAAAGTTGAAGTTTTTCTTTATATTGGTGGTGGAATTTTTCATCCTCTTGGAGTTTTTTATACAACAAAAAAACCAGTTATCACAGTTGACCCCTACACTAAAAAAATTTTGAATATAAAAGAGATTGGGGAAAAATTTTTAAAACGTAGAAATACCATCATAGCAAAATTTTCTCAAGCAAAAAATGTTGGTGTGTTAGTTGGATTAAAATTTGGTCAATCAAATCCTCAACTTGCTGAAAAAATATGTATGAAGTATTTAAAAATGATCCGTAAAAAGGAACTTGAGATTATACTTACAAAGCTTCAACCAAATCCTAACCCTAAAATACTTCTTGAACAATATTCAACTCCACCAGAAATCGCAGCAAACTTACTCTATATGGCTACTTATAGTTTTAACGATATTGTAGGTAAAACTGTTTGTGACCTTGGTTGTGGAAGTGGAAGATTAGCTATTGGCGCAGCCTATCTTGGAGCTAAAGAAGTTGTAGGAATAGACCTAGACCTAGCAGCCATCCAAACAGCAAAAACAAATTCAAGAATGGTGGGTGTAAAAGTTGAATGGGTTGTTGGAGATATAGAAGTTTTAACAGGAAAATTTGATACGGTAATTCAAAACCCGCCTTTTGGTGTTAAAAAACATGGTGCAGACCTAAAATTTTTAAGAAAAGCATTAAGCTTAGCCAACACTGTTTACAGCATCCATAAAAGTGGGGAGAAAAACAGAAGATTTATAGAGAAAACAGTAACTAAGAATCTTTGTGGTAGAATAACAACCATGGTTGAAACAAACCTTGTAATTCCTTATCTTTTTAATTTTCATAAAAAACCAAAATACCGGGTTAAAGTTGATATTTACCGGATAGTGAAAAAATGAGTGAACAAAAAAAGCTTGTTAAACCAGTAACTCCTGGGGATAGGCTTGGGGTTATTGAAGAATTTACACCTGGAAAAGGCACCTATGTAAATGATGGTGTTGTTTATGCTAAGGTTACTGGTTATGCTTTGGTTAGTAGGGAAAATAGACGAATAGAGGTTATTCAAAAAACAAAAATCCCAGTTTTTCCTGTTAAAGGACAAAAAGTTGTGGGTAAGGTTCAACAAGTTCAAGATAAATTTGCAATAGTCAAAATTTTTAAGGTTAACGGGTTTGAGCTTAAAAATCCATTTACAGCAGTTTTACATGTTTCATTTATCAGCAAATTTTTTACAAAAACTGTTTATGATGCTTTAAAACCAGGAGACCTTATTCATGCTCAAATTATTGGAGATAAAAATTTACCATGTCAATTAACAACCGCAGGTAAAGATTTTGGTGTTTTAGAGGCTTACTGTTCAATTTGTGGTGAACCTTTAATTTTAAGCAAAAAACAACTTGTATGCCCAAAATGTAAAAATGTGGAGAAAAGAAAAATAAGCGAGTTCTATGGTAAAGAAGTTTAGGGGTTAAAATTTAAAATGAAACTAATTCTTGTTAAAAAAACATCTGATGAGTTAAGGTTTGAAGTTCAAGGTGAAGACCATACTTTGCTAAATTTACTTCAAAAAACTCTTTTAGAGGATGATGGGGTTTTGATTTAGGAAAAGTTTTGAGAAAGCTGTTAAGGAGTGGGAGAAAAAATAAAGCTTACTTTAATCCACTATTTTTAAGATTTCTTCTAGGTTTGTTATTTTTGCTTTATAAAATGTTTTCATGTAGTTTAATCCCCATTCATGGTCTTGTTGGGTAAAAGCCTCAACACAATCCTCAGGAATCCAAACCTCGTAACCTAGAAGATAAGCATCACATGCCGTATGTTTTACACAACAATTTGTATGAAGACCTGTCAAAATTAGAATATTAATTTTAAGTTCTCTAAGTAAAAGTTCAAGGTCTGTTTGGTAAAATCCACTATACCTTCTTTTAGGAATAACATAATCTTTAGGTTGAGGTTTTAATTCTTCAATAACTTTTGCTCCTTCCGTTCCAGCAACCGCATGAGGACCCCAAATATCAAACTCTTTATCAACATCGGGTAGGTGTGCATCATTAAGATAGATACATGGAATATTTTTTTCACGAGCTTTTTCAAGTAAACGTTTAATGTTAGGAATTATTTTGGAGGCTCTTTCACATTTTAAAGCACCTTTAACAAAATCATTTAACATATCAATAACCAAAACAGCAAAATTAGCCATAATCTAAACCTCCAAAAACTTATCCAAACCAAGCCTCTAGTTTTCCTTCAGCTTTAGTTTCCTTATAGGCTGCAACCATTTTTTCTAGGGCTTTTCTAACCCTATCCTCTGAAAAATCTCTTTCACCACACAAAAATTTAACAACACCCTCAACATCCGGAGGTTTCCATTCAAGCTTATAATCATCAGTAACCTCCGGTTTTAGGAAAATTTCCCTAATTTTTGCTGGTTCCTCTGGAAATTTTGCTTCTGGAAGTTTGATTAAAGCTTTTTCTAAGCATCCATTTTCCTTGATAAGTTTTAAGGCTGTTTTTGGACCAACACCTTTAACCCCATCAGGATTAAAATCTGTTCCTATCAAAATTCCAACATCAATCAATTGTTCACGAGATATACCTAACTCGTTTAGGACTTGGTTTAACTCAACAATTTCAGGATTAACTTCAACATAGGCTTTTTTTCTAGGAAGTTTTCTTTTCCCTGTTATGGTTAGGTTTCTAACAAGTCTAGGTGCACCAAAAAGCAGAGAATCATAATCTTGGCTTGCTGTTGCCCAAACATCATTTTTCATAGCTAAATATGCTGCTTGAGCCTCACCTTCAGAAGGTGCTTGAACCCAAGGTATCCCCATTAAACTTAACAATCGTTTCGCATCCTCAACCATCGAATCCTCCAATCTAGAGGTCATTTGAGCATAAATTCTTGCCTCTTCAAGGTCACCTCTTCTTAAAGCCTCCTCATATTTTACAGCA
>NJEB01000070.1 GCA_002254975.1 Candidatus Hecatellales archaeon ex4484_218
GCTGCACGTTTTAAGGCTTTAACAAAAACTTCCCAATTATTGGATAGGTCAATTTTTTCCGGATTAAAATTGTAGATGGCTACATCAGCATCAGCCCCAATACCTAAATGTCCCTTATTTTTTAAACCAAGAATTTTTGCACCAGCAGCTCTAGTAACAATAGCTATTTCATAAAGGTCATATTCTCTGTCAATGGCTGGTAAAGCTGTAGGTCATATTCTCTGTCAATGGCTGGTAAAGCTGTTCTTCTTAATCCCCGTCTATTAACTTGCTCAAACATTTTTTCTCTAGCCTTTTTACTTATTAGCCATGAAAGTACTGTTGGATAACTTGTAAACGGTCCAGCATTTGGATGGTCTGTTGTCGGAAAAATTCTCCATGGGTCTTTAACTAGAAGAGCAACTTCCAACCCGATACACCATTGGACGGTATTAACAAGATTTTTCTTCTTGTATTTGTAGGGTACGATTCCAGATGAAGTTTCAGCTTCAACATCCGCACTTGTCCATTTTCCTGGGGCTAAATGATGTAAAACAAATTCAAAGGGTGCATCAGCAGTCATTGTTGTTGAATCTCCAAAAATAACTTGACCTAAGTCTATGCTTACATGTTTATGGTTGTTTACGTATTTTGCTATTTCTTCTCCACCACTTCTTAAGGTTGCCCAACTATCTCCAGCATAACCTGTAAATTGAACATGGGTTATATGGATAACAGGAAAATCTACATTTAACCCTAAATCTGAAACAGCATCCATTGTATCAATAGTACATGTATAGTTTCCCGGAAAACCAAGCCTATTACAATGAACATGGATTGGATGTGGAAGCTTTAACATACTGTTTACCTTACATAAACTTCTAACAATCTCTTTTGGTGTTAGATT
This sequence comes from Candidatus Hecatellales archaeon ex4484_218, assembly GCA_002254975.1. Lineage (GTDB taxonomy): Archaea > Thermoproteota > Bathyarchaeia > Hecatellales > Hecatellaceae > EX4484-218. The sequence continues at coordinate 887 of NJEB01000070.1, forward strand.
GTAGCCAGGAATTGGGTCATCCAAACATAAACCAACTCCACGACCCCAACCCCAAGCTTCAGCCACACCGGGGTCAACAATTTTAACAGCATAACCTTTAATTGCATCCATAATCCAACCTATAAAAGTAGCACATTTCTCGTATTCTTTGTTTTGCAGATAGTCAAGAACAAACCAGTTTGAATCTAAAAGTGGAAAACAACCTTTATCTAGAATGGGTATATCATCCAATTCTTCATGAGTATGCCTTGTTTCTAAGGGTGGAGTTGCAGGTTCAAATACGGTTGTCCAACCCATTCGAGCATATTTATAACCTATCATATTTGTGCTAGGTGTGGTTCTTCCAGTTCCAGACCTTCTAACACCTAAAACCATTCTCATAAAAATCTTGTAATGGTCTTCAGGACGCATAATTCTCCCAGCATTAACTTTAGGTCCAGCAATATGGGAATGAATATCAATTCCACCAGGCATAACAACCATACCATTCCAACAAAACTTGTTGGAATAAACACATCTGCTAAAGCTGCTGTTGGACTCCATCTTGGGTCGATTACAATCGTTGGAATCTTTGATAAATGTTCTATAGCCTTTTTGGGGAAGTGGGATACAGGGTCTGAAGCAACAATTAAGGCTGCATCAGCATCCTCCCTAATTAAAACATCTGTTGCTGAGGTTACACCTGGATTATGTCTTGGATAACCTCTACTAAAATCTATTGCATACGGGAAACCTGTAAGCCATGTCATAACAGCATTTGTTCCAGTTACATTATAATGGCCTCGCATGGCTAATAGAACAAACTTGGTCCATTCGTTTAAATCTTGAACAAGTTTAATTGCTTCCTCAACGTTTCTACCTTTCCCACTTGTAAATCTGCAATTTTAGTGGTTGGGCTGGGACGAACATCAACAACGATTATTTTTCTTCCTTTTCTTCCAGGAACAAATCTACCTTTAGCCATAGCTGAATATCTAACTGTATGTCTTGGATGTGCAAAAATAGGGTTACAACCCCAATAAACTATTAAATCTGCACGATTTTTCATTTGGCCAAGAGTAGCTTTAACAACACCTGTTTGTTGAGTTCCTAAAACTGTTGGTCCATGGCAACATACAGCCGTATTATCTAAAATACCACCAACCAATTCGGCTAAACGTACACCAACCCGCATAGCTTCATTTGAAGTTGAACTCCAACCATACAAAACAGGATATTTAGCTTCAGCTAAAATTTTAGCAGCAGTATTTAAAGCTTCATCAAGACTTGTTTCCACAAATTCACCATTTTTTCTAATCATAGGCTTATAAACTCTTTCTTTCTCATAATTTAGAAGTTTAGCTGTTCCAATAGCACATGCAGACCTTACAGAAGAAATTTTTGAACCTTTAACCGTAACCTCCAAATCATCACAAGTACAACCACAAAAACAACAAACAACATTACTTACAGTATATTCATTTTGAGGTTGAGATGGGTCAGAATGTTCCGAAAACTTATATTCGTAAGGTTTTTTATGAAATTTTTTGAGTAAATCGTAAATTGGGGTTACAGGTTCAGTTGTAGGTTCAATTTCACATGGAACTCCTTTAAAAGTTGGCATACCTGAACCTTGAGTGTTCGGGTTTACTACAGCATTTGCCCAAAACCCCATAGGAATAAAAACAATACTTGGACTACTGGAAGGGGAAGAAACAGCTTTAACAACAACCTCTCCAAAAGCAGTTTTAACCTTTACATTTGAACCAGCTTCAACACCAATTTTTTTTAAATCTTCAGGATTTATTTCACAAATTGCACATCTATCCATGTAATCTTTTGTAAATTTTCCGATTTCTAAGGTTCTTCCTTGTTCCAATGTTCTACCAGTTATAAGTGTAAAATTTGACATGTTTTCCCTCCCATAAAATAAACCTATTTTTTCTCAGGTTTTTCCATCAATTTAACCTTTGAAAGTAGGGAACCATCTTTTCCATGAGGTTTTCTTAAAACCATATCCTCAGATTTTTCTGTTTCACGTGCTTCCTCAGCAAGTTTTGAAGCATACCTCATAAGCTCATGAGCTGCTGCAACAATAGGTATGTAAACCTCTCTTTCCTGAATTTTAAAACATCCTTCAGTTGTTAAATCTCCAACCCTTCTTGCAGCTTCAAAAGCAGCCATAGCTTTAGCATAAGCATAAGGGTTTTGGTATCCGGCTTCTTTTAAAGCTTTAGCTTTATCAACAACAATTTTTGGGAGTTCAGGTTGTTTTCCCTCTTTAAATGCTTGAATGATTCCATCAACACATTTAACTAGAAGATTAAATACCCCTGTTAAAGCTAAAACTTTGATGATGTCAGCGTTAAAGCAGGCCATTTCAACAGGGTCTAGGAATTCTCTTCTAGCTCCTATCATAGCATCAGCTTCAACAACAAAATATCCAAAACCTTTAGCATCCATATCTTTAGCAGCTTTTTTAGCAGGTAGGTCAGAAACAACCAAAACAGGTAATCCAGCTTCCTTCAAGATTTCTCTAGCCTTGGTTGGTCCTGGTAAGGCTGCGTTTGGACTTACTACTATGGCAAAATTTGGCTTAAATTGAAGAATTCCTTTAGCAACATCCTCAGCTTCTTCAGGGTCAAGTTTTGCTCCAGAGCTGACAACTCTAACCTTAATGTCTCCTCGGTCTGCACGTTCATCTAATAAGTATTCAAGTAATGGTGCTGTTCCAACACATCCAAGCTTTAAAACTCCAACTTTTACTGGTGAAACAGCCATAACCCAAACCTCCAAAATATTTCCTCCTTAAAACTCTTTATCTTTGAATTCATAAATAAATTTTAGCAAGTTTTTTCTTTAGGTAAACCTATAAATATTAAAATTAACATAATAATGAAAAATTGGTGTGACTATGTCCTCATTTAAGATTGGTGAAGTTGAGGTTGAAGATACCTTTGCTGAAGCTTTTCCTATGGCTGGAACAAGAATTCTGATTACAGCAGCAACCAAAGAATGGGCTTTAACAGCAGCTCAAGTATCAACAGGATTTGCAAGTTCAATTATAATGTCTCCAGCTGAAGCTGGAATTGAAAGATTTGTTGAACCCAATAAAACTCCAGATGGAAGACCTGGAATTCTTATCCATATTTACCATCGAAGTGTTCCTGAACTTAAATTTCAGGTTTTAGCTAGACTTGGTCAATGTATTCTTACATGTCCAACCACAGCAGTTTTTGATGGTTTGCCAGAAACAAAAAGAAAAATGAATATTGGTGGTGCTGTTGGAAAATTTGGGGATGGATTTGAAACTGTTGAAACAATCTATAACCGAAAAATGGTTAGAATTCCAGTGATGCAGGGTTGGTTTTTAGTTGAAAATACTTTAGGTGCTGTTAAAGCTGTTGCTGGAGGAAACATTATTGTGATGGGAGAGGATGAACAATCAACCTTGGAAGGAGCTACAAAAGCTGTTGAAGCAATAAAAACTCATGCAAAAAAGGTTGTTATGCCATTTCCAGGTGGAATTGTTAGAAGTGGGTCAAAAGTAGGTTCTTTAAAATATCCCAAACTTCCAGCTACAACTAACCATCCATTCTGTCCAACTATTAAAGATAAAGTTCCAGATTCAAAGGTTCCTCCAGGTGTTGGTAGTATTCTTGAAATAGTTATTAATGGTTTAAATGCTGAGGCTGTTAAATTAGCCCAAGGTATTGGGATTTTAGCTGCTGCTGAAGTTAAAGGTGTTAAGAAGATTACTGCTGTAAATTTTGGTGGAAAACTTGGACCCTACAAGATAAACAATAAAGATGCTGTTGAAGCAGCCAAAAAAATCTTGAAAAAATAGGTTTAACAGGTTCTTCGGACAACAACAACCGGGTAATGTTTAATTTTTCCTAGCATTTTCCATGTTACTCCATCAATGGTTGTATTTAGGTTTTTAGCCATCTCAAAAACAGTTCTTCCAGCACCAAAACCTCTAACCCTATCTGCAATTTCAGCTATAATTAAAGCTTTTTCAACTGGAAGTTTTTCTCCAGCAATTGTTAATGGTGTTGCATTAGGTCTAAAAAACTGTTTAAACATTCTACCAATAAGGTAAGCTAAAAAACCCATGTTTAAAATTTCTTTATAACATGTTTTTCTTGTTGAAAGTTTAAGAGAAATTTTTTTACTTCTTAAAATGTAGGTTCTATCACTATCAACAACCATCAAAGTTAAATTTACACCCAATTTTTCAGCAAGCTTATTCTTTAAATAAACTGTTTTAGTTTGAAGATTCTTCATAGGTAAAACTACAAGATTGTAGGGAAGATTTGACCCATCAATTCCTCCCTCAGAGGTTGGTTTTAAAGTTTGAAGTAAACCTACAGTTTTTAAGGTTAACTGTTTATGGGTTGAACCTTCTCTTAGCGGGTAGGTTTTTAACCATTGGATAGTTGAAGGTTTAAGCCTACAAACATAACCTAAAATCCATCCCCAAACAATTCTCATCCATAGATAAGTAAAAATTTTTGTAAAAATTGAAGGTTTAATTTTTGATTCATCAAAAATTTGGCCAAAAGCAACCATTAAAGCTTTTTCTGATAAAACAACAATATCCCCATCAACAGCTTTATCTTTAAGCATCTTAGCTAAAAGTTCCACAACATCTGTTCCAGGTTTCCAATGTTTGGATGAAAAACGTATAACCTTATATTTTTCCAAAACTCTACAACATAAAAAATTTAGGTTTTATTTTCTTAAAATTTTTCAGCTTCACTATAAAGTTGAGCTAAAGACCTTGAAACAAAAACTAAAACTAAAGGTGAAACCAGCAAAAGAATTATCCAACCAACATGAGGAATTGCACCTAAACTTCCAACAATAATTTCTAAAATAAAGATGACAATAAGCCAAGCTAGATACTTCCCCCAACCAATTTTACCAATAATTTTTAAAATTTCTCCGATTGAAAATGCTCCGGAAAACCTGTCTGTTTTTACCATGTGAGCTATAGCTATAGCTAAAATTATAGAGAAAAGAAATGTTAGGATGATGCCTAAACCCAAGAATGTAATATTTGCGAAAACTAAATGGGG
>NJEB01000002.1 GCA_002254975.1 Candidatus Hecatellales archaeon ex4484_218
AACCAAATCCAACAAATTTTTCAGGATAACTTTTAACTATGGATGCTACTTCAGCACTTGTTATTGTTTCTTTAATTAAACTTTGTAAAAATTCTTTTACAGCTTCATAACCAGAACCATAACAAGACCAAACATTCCAACTAGAATAAATAGACCTAACCTTATATCTTCTGTTAAATTTTTCTCTTATCTCCTCCCTTTCTAAAGCAGGAAAGTCTCCTTCAACCGCAAGCAAAACACAGTAGGTTAACCCTGCTTTTTCAACCTCAACCAAAAGTTTCTCATCAGTTAAACCAAAAAGTCTTGGATGAACATGAACATCAACAATCAGGTCCAACAATATTTCCTCCAAAATTTTTTAAGCTTAACATATAATTTAGCTTATTAAGAATAATTTAAAAATTAAAATTTAATGTTGAGGTTTTTTAGTTGAAAATTAAGGTTTTAGCCACAGATGTTGATGGAACTTTAACCAATATGAAACATAAAATTTCTGTTAAAGCAATTGAAGCTATTAGAAAACTGGAGAAAAAAGGTATTCCTGTAATTCTTGCCTCTGGAAATGCATTGTGTGTTTTAAAAACTTTAAAAAACTACATTGGGTGTAGTGGAGCTTTAATAGCTGAAGGTGGAGGTGTTGTGGAATATAAGGATACCGTTAAAATTCTTGGGAAAGGGGAAGAAGCAAGAAAAGCTTTAACAAAACTTAAAGAAAAATTTGGAGACAAAGTTGAAGAAAGTTGGACAAATCCTTATCGTTGGGTTGATGTAGCCCTAAAAAGAACAGTAGATAAAAACTTAATCTTGAAAGTTATTCAGAATTTTCCTCATCTAAAACTTTTGGATAGTGGTTTTGCCTACCACATTTTGGATAAAAATGTTGATAAGGGAAAAGGTTTGAAAGTTGCTGTTAGACTTATGGGTTTTAAAATTAAGGAAACAGCTGTTGTTGGGGATAGTGAAACAGATATTGAAATGTTTAAGGTTGCAGGTTTAAAAATTGCTTTAGCAAATGCACCTAAACAACTTAAAATTTTAGCTAACCATACAACGAAAAAAAGTAATGGTGAAGGTTTTACTGAAGCAGTAAAATTAATCTTAAGTGAGAAAACATGGTTAAAATAAAAGATGTTGTTTTTAACGGAAAGATTTATGCAACTATGTATGGTGATTTTAGGGTGGGAGTTATTCTTTGTCCACCTCATCCATTATTTGGTGGTTCAAGAAATGATTTTAGACTTGTTTACATAGCCAGAAAGCTTGCTGAAAATGGGTTAAATGCCTTATGTATAGATTATGAAAGTTATCAGCATGGAGTTGGTGAGGTTCAAGATGTTTTAACAGTTATCAATCTACAAAACTTTACGGATAAATTAGGTCTTTTAGGATATTCTTTTGGAGCTGTAGTTGCATCGGTAGTTTCAACTCAAACAAAAAACATTAAAGCCGTAGTTTACATGTCTATCCTTGAAAAAGTTAATGGTTTAAAAGCAAACCTAAAATCAAAACATCCTAAATTGTTTATTCATGGAAAATATGACACAATTGCTTCTTATGGAGTTTTCAAAAAACTTTATGATGAAGCTGAAGAACCAAAAGAATGTCTAATTCTTGAAACAGACCATTTTTATACTGAAAAAATGGTTATGGAAAATGTTTCAGAAAAAATTTGTAACTTTTTCCTAAGCAAGCTTCAATAATCCTTAGGACCCCAACTCTATTTTTCTTCTACTCATCAAAAGTTTAAACTCTTCAAATGTAAGTTTTTCTCCTTTCTCCAATTTTTTCTCAGCTTCCTTAACCATTCCCTCACTCATTTCTAAAACCTTTTTTAACTTGTTAAGCTTATCTTGCTCCATTAACTCCAAAAATTTTTTCTCGTATTCTTTACGTTGATTTAAAACTTCAACAAGCCTTTGATGAGTTTCATCAGCAACATTTTTTAACTCCAAAAATTTTTTCTGAAAAAAATCTGCTTTTTCACCTAAACTTTTTATTTTTTCTAAAATCTCAACAATCATTTTATGGTTTTTATTGCTTTCTTCAGCCAATCTTGAAATTTCATCTCGTAAATGGTTTATTTTCTGTTTTAAACCTTCAATTTTCCTTTTTTCCTCACCAATTTTTTCTTTTCGAGTATCAATTTGCCTATAAATTTGAATTTCCTTCTCCAAATTTTTTACTTTCTCAACCAAAATTTTTTCTTCAGAATGGTTTAGGGGTGTTGTTTGAATTTTCCATTCTAAACTTTCAAATTCTTCCATAACAATTTTTTTAGGAATCTTAGTTTGTTTTTTAAGCCTAGAAACTTCCTCTCTCAGTTTTTTGATGATGTTAACTCTTTCTAAAATCTCTTTTTTCAAGTTTTCAATTTGAATTTTTAACTCCTTAATCTGGTTGTTTAGTTGGTTTCTTTTTTCCCTGTAAATATTGGCTTCTTCTTTCTGTTTAAAAATTAATTGTTGAATTTTACGTTTTTCCTCAAGCCATTTTTTTGCTTCCTTGTTTAGTTGGTTTCTTTTTTCCCTAAGCCTTAAAGCTTCTTCCTCAGTTTTTAAAATGTTTTTTCTTAACTCTTCTAAGTCTGCTAACATCCATCAAAACCTTTATTATCCTAAAAAAGAAAATTAGTTTAATAAAATTTTTGAATGGTTTTGTTTATGGTTAGCCTAAAAAACGTAGCATCAAAATTTTTAAAGGGTCATCATAACACTGCTGTTTTTGCTTTAACAACCAAATGTAACTGTAAATGTATAATGTGTGGAATGTATAAAAATCCACCTGAACTTATGGAGTTTGAAGATGTAAAAAAGGTTTTAAAGTTTTTAGCTGAAAACAAGTTTATTGTTGTTTATTTTACTGGAGGAGAACCCACACTTCATCCAAATATTGTTGAGATTGTAGAGTTTGCAGATAGGCTGGGTTTAGCTACATCCTTAACAACTAATGGAACCTTAACTAAAAACCAGTTAAAAGGTTTAAAAGATGCTGGATTAATGCTTCTTAGCGTATCTATTGACCATTGGAACCCAGAAATATGTGAAAAAATTCGTGGTGTTAAAGGTATAATGCAAAAACAAGAAGAAGCAATTCTTTATGCTAAAAAAATAGGTTTAAAAGTTTATGCTTTAGTTTACATCAACCCTTGGCTTGTTGTTGACGGAATCGAAAAAATTATTGACTATGTAAATTTTAATCTTGGGGCTCCTATTGGTTTTTGCTATCCAACCCAATCTGAAGTAAACACCTTCAAATTGTATGGAGATTTTTATAATAATGAACTTAACAAAAAATTAAGGGATAGTGTAGAAAAAATTCTTAAGTTAAAAAAATTAGGCTACAATATTTTAAATGTTGGAACCTATCTAGAAGATATTTTAAGTTCGAATAAAACTCGAAATTTTTATTGTAAGGGTGGTGAAAATGTTTTCTACATAGATTGGCATGGAGATGTTTACCCTTGTTTTCTTAGGGGAAAACTGTTTAATATTTTTAGGGATAAACCTAAAATCCTGAGAAATGTAAAATGTGATGATTGTTTTATTAATTGTTTCCGTGAACCTTCTCTTCTACCTCAAATATTTAGGTCTCCAAAACTTTTAGTTAAAGAAGCTATGTATTTTTTTAAGGTAAAAAACATGATTATTTAAATTGTTTCTTCTTCACCTCTTGTTAAAACTCTTTGAATTGAAGCATGAAGATTAACAAAGTTTCCATAGTTTTTTGCTGAACAAGCAATTAAGGAAAAATCAAGCCTTAACCTTGAAAGAGCATTAAAAAGGTCTTTAGTTAAAATATACATTTCACTTTCAGGTTGTAGATTAAAGGCTGATTGAAGAGTTCCGGGAACACTTGACCATTCAAGAATTTTTTTAACAGTTTTTTCAGATACAAGGTCAACCTTATTTAAAACATTAAGTTGAGGTAGCATAAACCGGAGAAAAACAGCTGCTGAAAGAAAAATGTTTGAAACATAGTTAAAGGGGTTTGAGCAAAATGGGGCGTCAAAAAGATATATAACCATTTTTTGTTCCATAGCTAGTTCTTTTGCAATAAGAGGTCCACTAACCCTAAAAGCAAATAGTTCCATTTGACCTGGGGTATCAACAATTACATAGGTTGGGTTTAATTCTTCAATTTCCCTGTTTATATCTGAAATTTTGTCCACAATTAGGTCTGAAGCTAAAAGTAATGCTCCATTTGGTCCAAGCCCATAAGCATCCATCAACTCTTTAATGGATACATAATCTCTAACATCAACATCTGGTTTGTAAGGTAGTCGAACAACACCCGGGTCTAAATTTAAAGTTACAGCATTTTCCCCTTTTCTTGAAAGCCATTCTGAAAGGGAGGCTGTAAGTAGAGATTTCCCTGAGCCTGCTGTACCAAGAATAAAAATCCCGTAGGTCATGGTTTATTTTTTCCTCAACAAACCATTTATTTACAAACAATCTGGGAGGTTAAATTTTTTGTTGATTTATTTTTTCTCTGAAAGCCACCATTTTAAGTATTCCTTTTTTTCACGTTTTCTTTGTTCTTCAGACCTAAATTCTGGTATGTTTTTTCTTCTAAGCTCAATAATTTCATGGTATCTTAAAGTTAAACCACAACTTTTACATGTATACATTTTTAGGTTTGGGTCGTAAACCATTTCTCCTCCACATTCAGGACAATATATAACCTTCAATCTTCTCAAGAATAGTAATTCTTAACTTGGTATTTAAGGATTGTAAAAAGTTTTATTTTTTGTTTCTCGATTATATTATTCATGCGTAAAATTGATGTTTCCAACCTGGTTGGATTAGAAGCTTTTGAAGGTAGAACTGTCCACAAAAAATTTATTAGAGAATCTTTAAAACAAAGAGTTGAAATTCTTATGGTAAAACCATTTAAAGGTTTTGAAATTTACTTACCTAAACTTGGAGTTTACTTGTAGAGGTTTAATAAACAATGTATGGTTGGAATGGAAAAATTTTAGTTGTTGATTTATCCAACAAAACACTAAAAACTTTAACGATCAACGAAAACGTTCTTTCTGAATATATGGGTGGTAGAGGTTTCGGTGTTAAATTTTTATGGGAACTCACCAACCCGACAATTGATGCATATTCAGCTGATAATGTTTTAGTTTTTGCTGTTGGACCTTTAACCTCAACCTTAATTCCAACAACCGGAAGATTTACTGTAACAGCAAAATCTCCTTTAACAGGCGGAATCTTTTATTCAAGTTGTGGTGGTTTTTTTGGGTTTAAACTTAAAAATTCTGGTTTAGATGCTTTAGTTATTAAGGGTAGGTGTGAAAAGCCTGTTTATCTTCAAATTGATGATGAAACTTTTCAGTTAAAAGATGCAACTCATCTTTGGGGTAAAACAACCAAAGAAACCATAAAAATTTTGGAGGAAGATTTGGGTAAAGATTATTCTTTTGCATGTATTGGTCCTGCTGGTGAAAATCTTGTAAGATTTGCTTGTATTAGGGGTGGGGATGGAAATTTTGCTGGTAGGGGTGGTTTAGGTGCTGTTATGGGTTCAAAAAAGTTAAAGGCTATTGCTGTTAAAGGAACTCGTAAAACAAAAATTGCTGATGAAAAAAGTTTAACTGAATTAATGAAAAAAATTAGGGTTAGAATTTCATGGAACCCTGTTTTAAGTAAAGCTTTAGCCTACTATGGGACCTCAGCCTTAGTTAATATCATTAATGAACATGAAATTCTTCCAACAAAAAATTTTCAGTTAAGTAGGTTTAAAGATGCTGAAAAAATTTCTGGAGAAGCTTTAAGAGAAAAAATTTTTGTTGGAAGAAAAAGCTGTTACAATTGTCCGGTTGCATGTAAAAGGGTTGTTAAATTAGAAAATATGAAGGTTGAAGGACCTGAATTTGAAACTTTAGGTTCTTTTGGTTCTATGTTAATGGTAAATAGTCTTGAGGCTATTGTTGAAATAAACCAGCTATGTAATGAGCTTGGTTTAGATACAATTTCAACTGGTGGAACGATTGCATGTGCAATGGAGCTAAGTGAAAAAAATGTTTTAGATGAAAAAATTGGTTGGGGTGATGTTGAAAAAATAAAAAAGTTAATTGTAGATATAGCTTACAGGAAAGGTTTAGGTGATAAATTAGCTGAAGGTTCAAAAATTTTTTCAGAAAGAATAGGTTTTAGTGATGTTTCTATGCAGGTTAAAGGTCTTGAACTTCCCATGTATCATCCTGATGGTGTTTTAGGTCAAGCTTTGGCTTATACAACCTCCAATCGGGGAGGCTGTCATTTAAATGCTTATCTTATAAGTGTTGAAATTTTAGGTTACCCATACTTGATGGACCGATTTTCACCTGTCAACAAACCTAATATTGTTGCTTATTTACAAAATTTAGCTGCTGTAATGGATAGCATGGTTATCTGTAAATTTTTAGGTTTTGAGTTTGATGAGGAAACGTTTGCTAAACTTTTGGTTGCTGTAACTGGTAAACCCTACACTCAGGAATCTGTGGTTGCTGCGGGTGAAAGAATTTGGAATTTAGAAAGAGTTTTTAATTTTAAGGCTGGTTTAAAGGGTGAAGAAGATAAACTTCCATCAAGATTTAAGGTTGATGTTAAACCTATGCTTAAAGAATACTATGAGGTTAGAGGTTGGAAACCTGATGGTTTTCCATCTAAAAATAAACTTAAAAATTTAGGTTTAAAGGTTGAAGAAGATGCCGTTGGTTCCCAAGGAAGTTTATGAAGAGTTAAAGGATTATTGTTCTAGACTTGCTCAAAGAGGTTATGTTACAGCTCATGGTGGAAATGCAAGTATTAAAGCTGGAAATTTAATGTGGATTACAAGACATGCATCCTCCCTAGAAAAACTTCGGTTTGAAGATGTTATTCAAGTTTATCTGGATAAACCTTCAAGTTTTGATGCTTTATCCTCCACTGAAACCATAGTTCATAGACAAATTTATCTTGAAACCCCTAATTTGGCTGTTTTACATGCACATCCACCCAACTCTGTAGCTTTATCCTTTTTTATGAATGAAATTATTCCTTTAGATACTGAAGGCTACTATGTTTTAAGAAAAATTCCTGTAGTTGAAGGTTCCCCTGGCTCATTAGAGCTTGCTAAAAATGTTGCTGAAGCCTTAAAAACCCATTATGCTGTTGTTGTTAGAGGTCATGGTGTTTTTTCAGCAGCAAAATACATGGATACAGCCTACCAATACCTATGCATGGTTGAACACTCAGCAAAAATAATAATTTTAACTAAAAATCTTGAAAAAGCTGGGTTTAAATTTATACAACCAAAAAAATTTTAGAACCAAAATTTTTTATTTTTTAGTAGGACAGTGTCCTATACCGTCATACATTGTCCTACTAAAATTCAAAATTTTAAGGTATTATATGGTTGTAGCATGGAATTTTTATGGTTAAGGGGAAAAATTATTTTGTGGATGTTTAAATTTGTGAGGCTTAAAAATAAAGGTTAAAGGTTTGATGTACCATTTTTATTTTTGGTGTTTGGGTTGGGTTTGTTTGAGCTTTTAAAAAAATTTTCTGAGGCTTCTGGTGTTCCTGGTTTTGAACATAATGTTGCTAATCTTATCCAAGATGAGCTTAAAAACTATGTTGATTTCATGTATACAGACCAGCTTGGAAATTTGATTACGGTTAAAGGTTCTGGTGGAAAATCTATTTTGATTGCTGCTCATATGGATGAGGTTGGTTTAATTGTGAAACATATTGATGAGAAAGGATTTATTAGGTTTGCAAAGCTTGGTGGTGTTGCTGACCATGTTTTATTGAGTAGCCGTGTGGTTATCCATACTTCGAAAGGTCCTTTATATGGTGTTATTGGATGTAAACCTATCCATTTAATGAGGGAAGATGAAAGAAAACAGTTGGTTCCTTACGATAAAATGTTTATCGATATTGGTGCAAAAAGTTTGGAGGAAGCTAAAAATTTTGGTGTAAAGGTTGGAGACCCAATAAGTTTAGATAAAAACCTTATTCAACTTAAAAATAATCTTGTATGTGGAAAAGCTTTTGATGATAGGGTTGGATGCACGATTCTGGTTGAAGTTTTGAAAAGGTCTAAACCCAAGAATAAAGTTTATGGTGTTTTTACAGTTCAGGAAGAGGTTGGTTTAAGAGGAGCAACAGTTTCAGCTTATTCCATCAACCCTAATCTTGGAATTGCTGTAGATACAACAACCTCAGCAGACCATCCGGAAGTTGCTGAACATGAATCTCCAGTAAAACTTGGTTTAGGTCCAGCAATCCTTGTAGCTGATGGTAGAAGAGACTCTTTAGGTGGAGGTTTAATTTCAAACCTAAAACTTAGAAATATGCTTGTAGATTTGGCTGAAAAATTAAGGATACCCTACCAAATTGAGGTTATGGAGGGTGGAACAACTGATGCAACAGCAATCCAACTAACCCAAAAAGGGATTCCGGCATGTGTAATTTCCATACCAACCCGGTATGTTCATAGTTTTAGTGAAGTTTTAAACTTAGATGATGTTGAAAACCTAATAAAACTACTAATAGCCTTTGTTGAACAAGAAAAAATTGAAATTTAACCAGTTTAAACTTGAAAAACCTGTTTAAGCCAACCTAAAAAGTAAAATTTCCATTACTAAAACCTGTTCCACGAAAATTAAAAATTAAAACAATAAAACCATATTTAACAAATTTTTCAGCTAAATCAGCATAACCTTTATCCTTTTTTAACCTTAACCCTCGGAATATAAATTTTTCCAGCTAACCTTACGCCATCAACACTTTCAAAAAATAGTTTTTTAACCTTAAATTTCACATAGGTTTCCTCCAAACTTTCAACTTTTGGATGTTTTGGTTCTACAAGCTTTTATAAACACCTTCCAAAAAAATAGAAATAGAGACATGAGGTGTTAGATTGTTGATTGAGGTAAGATGGCATGGTAGAGGAGGTCAAGGAGCAGTAACAGCAGCTGAAATTTTAGCTCATGCAGCAATCAACGAAGGAAAATATGCTCAAGCTTTTCCGTCATTTGGACCTGAAAGAAGAGGTGCACCTGTTCTTGCATTTAATAGGTTTGATGAAAAACCAATTTGGACTAGGTCTGATGTTTATGAGCCTGATGTGGTTGTTGTTTTAGACCCAACTTTACTAAAAACTATTAATGTGGTTGAAGGATTAAAACCAAACGGAATTTTAATCTTAAATACTTCAAAAAAACCTGAAGAAGTAAAAGAAAAATATGGGTTTAAATCTAATTTTGCTATTGTTAATGCTACAAGAATAGCCTTAGATATAATTGGTGTACCTATTGTTAACACTTCTATGTTAGGTGCTTTTGTTAAAGCAACAAAAATTCTGAAACTTGACTCTGTACTTGAGGTTGTTAAAGAGAGGTTTAAAGGTAAAATTGGGGAAAGAAACATAAATGCTGTAACTAGAGCATACCATGAAACAACTATTGTGGGGTGAAATTTTTTATGGAAAAATTTAAATTAAACCCAAAACCTACATGGAAAGAATTACCTATAGCTTCCATGATTCCACAACCAGCAACCTCCCGTTTTTATAAAACAGGTGATTGGAGAAGTTTTAGACCTGTTGTTGACAAGGAAAAATGTACACGTTGTGGTTTATGTTGGGTTTATTGTCCGGATGGAGCTATAAGAATAGTTGAAGATGGAAGTTATGATGTTGATTTAGATTATTGTAAGGGTTGTGGAATTTGTGCTGAAGAATGTCCTGTTAAAGCTATAAGCATGGTTGAGGAGGTCGAAGAATAATGGCTAAAAGGATAGCTATAGAATGTTCTCATGCCATTTCTTTAGCAGCTAAACTTGCTAATGTAGATGTGGTTGCAGCTTACCCTATAACTCCTCAAACCCATATTGTGGAAAAACTTTCAGAGTATGTGGCTGACGGAGAATTGGATGCTGAATACATAAACGTTGAATCTGAACATTCAGCTATGAGTGCATGTATTGGTGCTTCAGCTGTGGGTGCAAGAGTTTTTACGGCAACAGCTGGACAAGGACTTGCATTAATGCATGAAATGCTTTTTATTGCTGCAGGTAATAGGCTTCCTATTGTTATGGCTGTTGCTAACAGGTCTTTATCTCCTAACCTAAACATCTGGGGGGACCAAAGTGATATGATGGCTTCAAAAGATTGTGGTTGGATACAAATTTATGCTGAAAATGCACAAGAAGTTTTTGATTTTACACTTCAAGCTTTTAAAATTGCTGAAGATGAAAGAGTTATGCTTCCAGTAGCAATAAATTTTGATGGTTTTTATGTGACTCACGTGATCGAACCAATTATTGCTTTAGACCAAGAAGAAGTTAAAAAGTTTCTTCCGCCAAGAAAAATTCCCAGTTATGCTCTTCACCCAGACCATCCAACAACATGGGGTCCAATAGGGCTTCCGGATGTTCAAACAGAACTTAAACGTCAATTGGAAGAAGCTTTACGAAACTCAAAAACCGTAATAAAGGAAGTTTGGAAAGAATTTGGAGATATGTTTGGTAGATACTACGATTTTTTTGAGCCTTATAGGCTTGAAGATGCTGAAATAGCAATATTGATGATGGGTGGGCATTGTGGAACAGCAAGAATAGCTGTTGATAGGCTTAGAGAAAAAGGTGAAAAGGTAGGTTTGATTAAACTAAGACTTTTTAGACCATTCCCGGATGAAGAGTTAATTAAGCTTACAAAAAACCTTAAAGTTTTAGCTATTGTGGATAAAGCTTTTTCTCCAGGTGGACTTGGAGGACCTGTTTTCACGGAGGTTAAAGCATTGTTTTATAACCAAAAAATTAAACCTGAAATTGTTGGGTTTATTGCTGGTTTGGGTGGTAGAGATATTCGTGTTGATGAGTTTATGGTTGCTGTTGAAAGGGCTAAAAAGGCTTTGATGGGTGAGAAAATCGATAAAGGTTTTATGTTTTTACAGGTGAGGGAGTAAGTATGGCTGAAAAAAAAGTTTTCTTTAAAAGTTTAAAAGACCTACCAAAAGAAGATTTTTTTGTTCAAGGTCATCGTGCATGCCCCGGTTGTGGTGAAACTATTGCTGTTAGACTTATAATGAAAGCTGTTGGCCCCAACTGTATTGTTATTACTCCAACTGGATGTTTGGAGGTTGTTTCCTCACCTTACCCATATACTTCATGGGCTGTTCCATGGTATCATGTAGCTTTTGAAAATGCTGCTGCTGTTGCTTCTGGTGTTGAAGCTGGACTTAAAGCTTTAATGCGAAAAGGTAAACTTGAAAAAAAGAGAATTCATGTAATTGCTATTGCTGGAGATGGTGGAACAGCAGATATTGGGCTTCAAGCTTTATCAGGAGCTCTTGAAAGAGGTCATGATTTTCTTTATGTTTGTTTAGATAATGAAGCCTACATGAATACTGGAATTCAAAGGTCAGGCTCAACACCTTATGGTGCATGGACAACAACCTCAGCTGTTGGTAAAATTATGCCTGGAAAACTTCAATGGAAAAAAAATGTACCTGCGATAGCTGCTGCACATGATATCCCATATGTTGCAACAGCCTGTCCAGCTTATCCTCTTGACCTAGTTAATAAAGCTAAAAAGGCTGTTGAAATTGATGGTCCAGCTTATCTACATGTTTTAACTCCATGTGTTCCAGGTTGGAGAATTCCTAGCAACCTATCAATAAAAATTGCTAGATTAGCTGTTCAAACTGGTATATTTCCACTTTATGAAGTTGAAGATGGAAGGCTGCATGTAACTGTAAAAGTTCCAAAAAGAAAGCATGTAAAAGAGTATTTGAAGCTTCAAGGTAGATTTGCTCATTTAACTGATGGTGAAATCGAAAAAATTCAAAAACGTGTGGATATGGAAAGTGAAAAACTTGGTTTAGGTCCTAGGGAAACCTAACCAAAAAACATTTTTTTATTCTATCATGTAGCTTTGCATTTTTCCTTCATCATCCAAATAAATAACTTTTGATATTCCAGCTTGCTTCATCAATTTTCTACAAATATTACATGGTTTAGACGTTACATACATGGTTCCACCATTAACC
>NJEB01000003.1 GCA_002254975.1 Candidatus Hecatellales archaeon ex4484_218
CCGGAAGAAACGTAGAAGAAATTTCTGGTTTATAGTTTAAAAATACTTAAGCAAATTTTTATAGGTTAGCTTAGGCTATATTCAACAAACCACCAAAAACAATGGTGGTTTTGTGAAACAGAAAAAAATAGGGTTTATTCTTGTTTCTTTAGCCGGAGCATGTTATGGTTCTTCTGGTGTTCTAGGTAAAATGCTTATGAACACTGGTTTACAACCTGAAACCGTTGTAATGTATAGGGTTTCACTTGGATTTTTAATTTTAGCTACAGCTTTCCTAATTTTAAATCCAACCTCCTTAAAGGTTAAACTGGAAAAAATTCCCTATTTAATGGTTTGTGGAATTGTAGGGGTTGTTGTAGGAATATTAACCTACTTTTACGCTGTTAAACTTATTTCAGCCTCTATTGCTGTTATTTTGCTTTACACCTACCCGGTTTTTGCATTAGTTTTAGCTAAAATTTTTGTTGGTGAAAGAATAACAGCTCTAAAAATTTTTGCCGCAACACTTGTTTTAGTTGGATGTTTTTTAACAGTTAAAGGATATAGTTTAACCTACCTAAAACTTACAGGTTTAGGCGTAGTTTTTGGGCTTATTTCTGGTTTTTCATATTCTATTTACATGGTTTTAAGTAAAATTATGCTTAAAGATGTTAATGAGTCAGCAGTTATTTTTTATACATTAGGTTTTGGTAGCTTAGTTCTTTTATTAATCAACTTTTTTAACCAATCACTTTTGGTAAGTTTAGAGTTGGATGTTTGGGTTTTGATAGTTTTGATAGCTATTATTCCAACAACCTTAGCTTTTACTTTCCTTATTTTTGGCTTAAAATACTTGGAGGCTGGTAGGGCAAGTATTTACTCGACTTTTGAAATTGTTTCAGCTATTCTTTTAGCCTTTATATTTTTGGGTGAAAGATTGGAAATTTTTCAAGGTTTAGGAGCAATTTTAGTTGTATTTAGCATATTCTTAATCTATTGGAAATAGTTTTTGCTTATTCAGCACCTCTATCTGAAAGCTTAAAATGACAAAAAACATTGGAAAAATTTCTTCCATTAAGTTTTTCAAGAATAGCTTTTCTTAAACTTGGTTTTGGTGTTAAGGTTAGATGAATAATGTTTGGAGACCAAAAATTTAAGGCTCTTGTTGCTACAGGTTCAACTTTTTGGTTTCCTTGTAATACTGCATGAACTTGACTTGTGATTAAAACTGGAATATTGAATGTTTTTGCTAGATAGCTGAGGTAGGCTAACTGTCTATTAAGCTCTTTGTTTAAAAGAAAATTAAATTCAGGGTCTGAATCTTTTAATGTAAGCCTATAAAGATTGTTGATGGTGTCAAAAACTATAAGACCAGTTTTTCGAGTTAAATAAAGCTCCAATTTTTCCAAAAGTAAAGTTTGTTCAAAAAAATTTTTAGGAGTAAAAATTCCTATAGATTGAGCAACAACATCAAAATCTGGAGTTATTTGTTTTAATCTTTCAATTGGAAAAGTATGGTCTCCACCCAAATAAATAACATTAAATCCAAATCTAACACAGGAAATGGAACATTGAAGTGCAAGAGTTGTTTTACCTGTTGCAGCTTCTCCATAAAAAACTGTTAGTTGGCTTGAAGGTAAACCTCCATGAAGTAACCTATCCAAACATATACAGCCAGTTGGAAGATTTTTTAACTTAAATTTTTCAGTCAATTTATTTGGTCCCAACAGATGTTATTATGTCTATTTTTGTGATTATTCCAACAAGTTTACCTTTATCCACAACCAAAACAGCAGGTTTTTCATGGGTAAATAAAGCTAAAACTTCATCAAAACTGGTATTTAAACTAACTGTTGGAAAAGGTTCTTCCATTAAATCCTCAACTTTTAAACTAAAAATTTTTTTAGGTTCTTTACTTTCAAGAATCTTCCTAATAATTGTTCCTTCCTGAATACTTCCAACAATTTTTTCATTTTCCAAAACAGGAAGTTGAGAGATCCCGTATTTTTCCATTAGGTTTACTGCATCTTTAACTAAGGTTTTTGTTTCAACCCAAATAACCGGACTATGCATAATATCTCCAGCATTTTTTTCTGTTTTTACACTTAAAATTGAGTTTAAAATTTTTTTAAGGGTTGAAACTCTAGGGTCAACCTTCTCAGCCTCAATTCTAGCAATCAAAGATTGGCTTACTCCAGCTTTTTTAGCAACTTCTTTTTGAGTTAATCCGTAAGATTTCCTTAGTTTTTTTAGGTCTTTACCAGTTAAAATTTGAATAGACAAAGTTTTCACACTCAAAAGTTAAGGGGATTCTAAAAATAGAATGTTTTAAAGAAGGATTTAAACCAACATGTTTTTATCCAAACTTAAATCCTAAACCAAATCCAACAACAAAACTTCCAATAAAAGGAATGTTTGCTGTAAGAAAAGAAGGTAAGGTTAAACCGCCAGTCAAAATATCTTTAAAAAAATTTTCAAAGGCACCGGTAAATTTTTCATAATTTATTTGGATAAACCCCATATAGGATAGGTAAAGTAAAAAAGCAAAAAATAAACCTATAAAAACAAGTAAAAGTTTTAAGATTTTTTTCAAGGCATAACCAATAACAAAACCAAGCAAACCACCAAAACCAAGCTGAGTTGCCAAAGTTGTAACCATTTCCATGCTCAACTAATTTAAACCTCCAAACCTTAAACTCCTTTCTTAAACTAAATAAGTTTTTGGGTAAAATCAATAAGTAATAATTATCCTATTATGGATTGGAGGTTAAAAATTCTGAGTAAGCTGGAAAAACTTGTTGAAGAATCGGTCAAAATTGGGGGGGCAGATTATCTTAACCTGGTGGATGAGGTTAATTCAAGGTTAAAAGAAGAAAGAAAAACAGGGATAAATGGAAGCCATAAGGTTGAAGATGGGTTAATATATCTAAGAAATGTTGGTTGGATAAGTGTTGTGGGAGATATTCACGGAGACCTTGAAAGTTTAGTTTATATTCTTAAAGATTTTAACTTTTTAGAGGATGTTAAAGAAAAAGGTCTTACAATGTTGTTTCTTGGAGATTATGGAGATAGAGGAATTCATTCACCTGAAGTTTACTATGTTATTTTTCAGCTTAAAAGAAATTATCCAGAAAATGTTATACTTTTAAGGGGAAACCATGAAGGCCCATCAGATTTATTAGCTATCCCCCATGACCTACCCTACCAGCTTAAATGGAAATTTAAAGAAGAATGGGAAGAAATCTACAGAAAATTTCTTGAATTTTTTGATAATCTACCCCACTCAGCCATTCTTGAATCAAAATATCTTTTTCTTCATGGAGGAATTCCAAGTCAAGCTGAAAATTTAAGAGATTTAGCTGACGCAGCTAAAAAACATCCTGAAAAAAGTTTTTTGGAAGAAATTTTATGGAGCGACCCAGAAGAAGGGTTGAAAGGTGTTTTTCCATCTCCAAGAGGTGCTGGGAAACTTTTTGGAGAAGATGTAACAAAAAATTTTTTGGAAAAAATTGGTGTAAAAACACTTATTCGTGGACATGAACCATGTATGGAAGGTGTTAAGGTAAACCATCATGGAAAAATTTTAACAATTTTTTCTAGAAAAGGTGAACCTTATTTTAATGCTTATGCTGCTTACCTAAAAATTGATGGAAAAATGGAAGCCTTAAATGCTTATCAACTTAAAACAAAAGCAACAATTTTTTAAAAAATGGGTTAAGTTAAGATTAAGGTTTTTGGAGCAAAATTTTTTAGTCTTTTTAAAGCTTCAAGCTTTTCTTTGCTACCAATTTTTGCCTCTTCAACAGCTTCCCTTAAAATTTTTATTGCAGTATCCATGGCTTTTCTTCTAACAGGGAAAGGAACACCATCCTTACCACCAAAAGCAAAAGAAAATTTAAGTGGGTCTTCCCAGCTTGGTTTAGCTCCATAAATTAATTCAGCCACTAAAGCTAAACCTCTAATGGTTGAGGGGCCAATTCCTGGTAAAGCCAAAAACTCCTCAAAATTTTTTGGTTTAACTTCGTATGCTTCTTTTAAAGCTTTCCAGTTAACATTTTCAGGTAAAAGTTTGTAGTGGAGATGTTGAAGATTAATTTTTGGTTTAACTGACTCTAAAAGAAAAGTTTGGTTTGGTTTAAGTAAAACCATATATTGTTTTCTAAGTTTTTCCTCAGATTCATTTACAAGGTCAACACATATTTTTCTACATTCCCCACTTTTTCTTGAAGTCATATCTAAAACTTGTTGATGAATTTTTTGCCCAATAATTCCACTATGGGGTTCTTCAACAAAACTTCTTAAAGTTTTACTTAACCAATGGTATCTTCTAGCAGTTTTACTTTCAAGATTTAATCCTTGTTGAACAACAGTCCAATTTCCTTTTTCCGAAACAAAAACTGTATGATGATAAATTTGATAACCTGCTTGAATTGCAGTATTATCAACTTTAGCTGTCATCCGGCTAGCATATTTTAATTCTTCAATTTTGTTTGTTGAAATGTTAAACTCATCACCAATAATTTCAATTTCTTCTAAAGCTTTTCTTGATTTTTCACCTTTTCCACCAGCAACCTTAATACCAAGATTAACCTTATCAAAAACTTTTTTTAAAACATAACAGGTTACAGTTGTTGAACCACTACTATCCCAATCAAAACCCAAAACATTGGAGCATGCTTGAAAAAATAGTGGGTCGGAAAGTCTGGTTAAAACTTCTTCAACACCAAACTCATCAACAATCACAGTAAAAATTTCTTGAGCTAAACCAATCATCCTTTTAAGTAGCCAAGAAGGAACAGAACCTCCATGAAGAATTAAATCCATAGAACCTGTTTTATACATAATCAACCTAAAAAACCAAATTCTAAGCTAAAAACTTTCTTCCAAAATTTTTTCAACTTTTCTTTTTGCGTTTAACTGGTCTTCCAGCTTTTCCAATTCCATAACTAATGGACCCTTATACCTATATTTTTTTAATGTTTGAAGAATAGGCTTTAAGTTTATTTCACCCTCGCCTAAAGGTAAATGTTTATGAACAAATTTTTTGCTGTCACTTAAATGAATATTAACAATGTAATCTTTTAATGTCTTTAAAAAATCTAAGGGGTCCCCAACAGTAAATGCATGACCTACATCAAAAGTTACACCAAAATTTTCTTTATCAACACTTTGCACTATAAACGAAAATTCCTCCAAATCTGAACAAATAGCAATACTTTGTTCTGAACCTGGAAAATCTATAATTTGATAGGAAAGTTTTGGCATATTTTCTAAACCTATCACAACTCCTTTTTGATCGGCAAAATCAGCTATTTTTCTAAGATTTTTTATTAACAAGCTTCTTTGCACATACATAAGTAAGGATAGGTTATGTATGTGACTTGGATGAACTGTAAGAATACTAGCACCTAGGTTTTTTGCGACTTCAACAGATTTAATAATCTTTTTTTTAGAATTTTTTCTTTGGAAAGGATTGATGGAAGCAAGGTCTATATTTATGAAGGGTGCATGAACAAGAAGCTCTAAATCGTAATCTTTAACCAAATGTTTAAATTTTTCCTTAAAATTAGATGATAATTCTAGGCTGTGAAGCATTATTTCAACAGCCTTAAAACCTCCATTATTTACTATCTTTAAAATATCCTTAAAAGGAGTTGAAGGTTGAACATGAATTCCCAGTTTCATTCTTTTCCCTTAAATCCCAATTTAATTTTTTACTGTCCTAACCAATACTTAAACTCATTTAAAACCAATATATTTTTCGAAAAATATTTTTCGAAAAAACAAAAATTTTTTCGGTTAAAGGTTGAATGTTATCTTTGACTGAGGAAAAATTTGACTTAATAATCAAAACAGTACTTTTAATGTTTATCTGTCTTTTTCTATCCACATTTTCAATGGTTTTTCAGCCAAATCCAAAAATGGATTTAACTACATTTTTTGGTTTTATGGTTGCAAGAAGATTAACAATTTTTTTAAGTTTTACATTGCCAGTTATTTATTTTGAAAGTAAAATTCAAAAAGGAAAAGATTGGATAAAACAGTTGGAAACATGGAGGTTTAAAGATTTTGTTTTTGGGTTTTTTGGAGGTTTTCTTCTATTTTATCTTTGGATTTTAAGTTTTACTATTCAATATGGTGAGATGCCAAAATTTGTAGGTCAATTTGATTTTGATAAGGTTTACCTAATTTATGGGTTAATTTTTCCATCAGCCTCTATTTTTCAGTATATTATTTTTGAGGTTTTTAATCAGTTTATGGTTGCTTTTGGTGAAGAATTTTTGTTTAGAGGGTTTATTCAAAAAAATTTGATGAAAACTTTAGGAAATTTTCAAGGTTTGATTATTTCAGCCATAATGTTTGGTTTAATCCATGTTTTAAGTCCTGGATACAGCCTATACCAAGTGTTTTTTGAAGCTTTTGTTGGAGGATTAATTTTTGGTTACTTTTACCTTAAAACTAAAAGTTTAGCATCACCTATAATAGCCCATTACACAGGAAACATGCTTCAAAGAATTATTTTTCCATGGATAGTTTTTTAAGATGATAAAGTTGCTCCTTTACTTGCTGAACCAACTATTTTTGAGTATCTGGAAAGATATCCTTTAACAATTTTAGGTTTTGGTGGTTCCCATTTTTTAAGTCTTTCAGCTATTTCTTCTTTTGAAACTTGTAGATTTAATTTTCTTTTTGGAATATCAATTTCAATTTTATCTTCATCTTTAACAATTGCTATGGGTCCTCCAACCATTGCTTCAGGTGAAACATGTCCTATACATGGTCCTCTTGTTGCTCCTGAGAATCTTCCATCTGTTATAAGGGCTACTTTTTCCAAACCTAAACCTTTAATAGCTGAGGTTGCACCTAGCATTTCCCTCATCCCAGGTCCACCTTTAGGACCTTCATACCGGAT
Organism: Candidatus Hecatellales archaeon ex4484_218; assembly: GCA_002254975.1. Taxonomy (GTDB): domain Archaea; phylum Thermoproteota; class Bathyarchaeia; order Hecatellales; family Hecatellaceae; genus EX4484-218. The sequence goes on from NJEB01000003.1 coordinate 6,893, forward strand.
AACAACAACATCACCATCAGAAATTTTTCCCTCAATAATGGCTTTAACAGCATCCTCCTCACAATCATAAACTTTAGCTGTTCCTGTAAACTTTAACATTTCAGGATTTACAGCAGATTGTTTTACAACAGCTCCTTCAGGTGCTAAACTTCCTTTAAGAATGGCTATTCCACCCTCCTTATGGATAGGGTTTTCTATTGAATGTATAACTTCTTCCCGGTAAACTACAGCATCCTTAATGTTTTCACCTAAAGTTTTTCCTGTTACAGTTAAACAGTTTAAGTGGAGATGATTTGATATTTGTTTCATTAAGGCTGGAATTCCACCTGCCTCATGTAAGTCTTTAACATAATAAGGCCCAGCCGGGTTAAGGTTTGTTAAATGGGGGATTTTTCTACTTAACTCATCAAATTTTTCTAGAGGGAGCTCTATTTCAGCCTCATAAGCTATTGCTGGTAAATGTAGAATTGTGTTGGTTGAGCCTCCTAAAGCCATATCAACCATAATTGCATTTTCAAAAGCTTCCTTAGTCATAATTTTTCTTGCTGTAATATTGTTTTTTAAAAGCCAAACAATTTTTCTTCCTGCTTCTTTAGCCATTTTAACCTTATCAGAATGAATAGCTGGTGTTGTTCCACTATAAGGTAAAGACATACCTAAGGCTTCAGTCAAACATTGCATGGTGTTTGCTGTGTATAAACCTGAACATGAACCAGCACCTGGACATGCACAATCTTCCAGCTTTTTAAGTTCATCAAAACTTATTTTTCCTTTTTCAGCTGCAGCAGCAGCCTCAAACAGATGGGATAATCCTACCCATTCACCTTTAAACCATCCTGGGAGCATAGGTCCACCAGTTACAAAGATAGTTGGTAGGTTAAGCCTACATGCAGCCATAAGCATTCCTGGAATAATCTTGTCACAACCACAAACACAAACCATCGCATCAAAACAGTGAGCATTAATCATCAGTTCAACAGAATCAGCTATAAGGTCTCTGCTTGGAAGGGAATTTCTCATACCCGGATGAGCCATAGCTATTCCATCACAAATAGCTATAGTGTTAAATTCAAGAGGAGTTCCTCCAGCCTCATAAATTCCGCCTTTTACAGCTTCAGCCAACCTATTTAAATGAATATGACCTGGAACAATTTCATTCCAAGAATTAACAACAGCAATTAAAGGTTTTTTTAAATCCTCATCACTTAAACCAGCAGCTTTAAACAATCCTCGATGAGGAGTTCTTTCAACCCCAACCCTAACAATTTCACTTCTAAATTTCAAACCTAAACACCAAAACCATTAAATGATATTAGTCTTAATTAAGCTTGATACCACTAACACTTTTAATAGGGATAATCCTAATCAAATAGGAAACCTTCTTTAGGCTTACCTATTTTTCATCCTCTCATTTGTAGGACCTATGTCCCATTAGTTTTTAAAAAACTATGGTCACAAATGGACTTAAAGACCATTAAAAAAAATTTAACTTAAGAATCGTAGATTTTGTGGTTTTTATAGGTAAGCAAATTTTTTCGTTTATAAATATGTTCTTAGACTTGGGTAAAAGGTTTTTTACTTTTTTTCTTTAAGAAATTTTAAGATTTTTTCAGCTATTTGGATGCTTGCCTCTTTTTGGGCTTCTTTTGTTTGTGCTCCAATATGGGGTGTACATACAACATTGGGTAGGTTAAGCATTTCAAGATTTTTGGGCGGTTCAACCTCATAAACATCTAAACCTACAGCAGAAATTTTTTCTGATTTTAAAGCTTCATATAAGGCTTTTTCATCAATTAAAGCTCCTCTAGCAGTATTTATTAGGATAGGTTTTCTTTTCATCAACGAAAATTCTTTTTCACCGATTAGATGTTTTGTTTTTTCTGTTAAGGGAACATGAAGACTTATAACATCAGAGTTGGTTAAAAGTTCCTCAAAAGAAACTATTGAACCTTCAAACTCATTTAAGGCTTTTAATCTTTCTTCGGTTGAAACAGCATCCTCCAAAAATTCCTCCATAATTTCTTCTGTTTGTTTGTTGAAAGCAACATCATAAACAAGTATTTTCATCCCTAAAGCTTTAGCCATTTTTGCAACTTTTATTCCTATTCTTCCAAATCCAATTATCCCAAGAGTTTTTCCTTGAAGTTGAGAACCCATAAAAACATTTTTTTCCCATTTTCCTTCTTTAACTGTTTGACTTGCTAAAGCTATTTTTCTTGCAGCTGTAATCATTAAACCTATGGTTAATTCTGCAACAGATTGGCTTGTTGCTTTAGGTGTGCTTAAAACCTTAATTCCCAACCTTTTTGCAGTTAAAATATCAATATTATCTAAGCCAACACCAACCCTACCAACAAATTTTAAGTTAGATGCTTTTTCCATAATTTTTCCAGTTATCTTGGTTTTACTTCTAACAATAATCCCATCATAATCTTTAACAATTTTTTCCAATTCATCTTGAGTTAAATTTAATTTTAAATCAACAGTTATTCCAGCTTCCCTTAAAATTTTTATTCCATCTTCGTGGATAGGGTCGCAAACCAAAATTTTAACCATAAATTTCACCTTTTTAACCACGACTTTTAGCTGAAACTATTTTTATGATGTCCCCATGTTTTATCATGTAATCTTCCCCAACCCGTTTTTTTCCTTTAACTTCAACTGCATATATGAAGTTTTCACCAAGCTCCGTGTGAATCATGTATGCAAACTCTTTAACAGTTGTTCCTTTAGGGATAAGATAACAATCAGGTAAAACTCTTCCTTCATGGTCTGTAAACTTATTTTCATCCTCAACTGGATAAACAGCAATCATACCCAGCAAATTAAAAAGTGAAAAATTTATTGCATTCTGAACACCAGTTGAACCAAATCTATCCAAAACTTTTTCCTTAACCATGTTTAAAGCTGAAAACTGTTTTTCAGTTAATTTTTTTTCATCTAAAATTTTAAATTCATGGTTTCCAGGTTTATAGTCGATTAAACCTTTTTCTGAAGCTCTTCTTAATACAAGTTCAGCTTCAGCTGAACATGGAATAACCGGGTAACCTGTTTCTTTTAATCTTCCAATGTTTTCCTCAGCTTGAGGTAGGTCAACCTTATTTGCAACAATCAAAATTGGTTTAGATGTTTTTCTAAGTTTTTCTGCAAAAATTTTTAGGTTTTCATCAGTCCATTGGGTTGGTTTTTTAGATTTAAAATCTAAACTTTCCAAAACTTGAACAATAAAATGTTTTTTAATTTGAAGACCAGCAAGTTTTTCAGCTAAAACTGAAGCTAAATCTTCTCTTAAAGTTTCAGTTTTTCTTGCAAGTTTATCCCAGTCTTTTTTTAAAATTTGAAAAATCCACATATCAAATTCTTCTTCCAAAAATTTTAGGTCTTTAACAGGGTCTCCCAGCCCAGGTTTACAAGGTCTTCCTTCTTCATCAGTTGAACCTGCAGCATCCAAAATTAGTAAAAGTACATCAGCTTTCCTAATTTCATCTAAAAATTGGTTTCCTAAACCTCTACCTTTCCATGCACCAGGAACAAGCCCTGGACAATCAACAAGTTTTACTGGAATATATCTTACCCCATCTATACATTGAGAGTTTACAGGGTTATCTTGAATTTTAAGCTCCCTACATACACAGTTTGTTGATGCATAGGTTACTCCAATATTGGCTTTTTTTGTTGTAAAAGGATAACTTGCAATAGGAACTGTAGCGAGGGTTGCTGCTGAGAAAAAGGTACTTTTTCCCACGTTTGGTTTACCGGTTAAGCCTATCATAACCATTCTTAATTCAACCAGGCTACCTTAAATTTAGGTAAAACAAAAAAATAAAAACGTTTTTAGGCTTATGTCAATTTTTGAGCATGTTAAAATATTCTTTAACCAAGATTTCCCTGTTTATACCAACATCAATCGCATTCCATGAAGGTTTTTCTTCTGGTTTGGGTGGGTTTAAAAGTTTTTCAAAAGTTAAACCTTCTTCTTTTAAAGCTTTCCGCCAACCACCCAACCCTCCACCATACAATACAACCTTAAAAATAATTTTTCCAAGTTTTTCATCCCCGATAGATAAAGCCGCCTGAATTTGGGCATGTTTAGGGTTTAACCCTTCAAACCTAAATCTTCCATTTTTGAGGTGTTTTCTAATTTTTTTGTAGGTTTCCTCAAAATATTTTACAGGTTTAATTTTGTAAAATTGGAGGGGTGTATGTGGTTTAGGTATAAGTGGGTTTATACTTAACCTAACAGAATCTTTACCAAAACCAAGGTCAGCGATTTGCTTGGAAAGTCTAACAATAGATTCTAAATCTTCATCTTTCTCGTTTGGTAAACCAACAATAAAATAAAGTTTTAAATTTTTCACTCCAGCCTCCAAAGCCATCTTTGAAACTTCAACAACCTTCCTATTAGAAAAAGGTTTTCCAATGGTTTTTCTAAGTTTTTCACATCCAGCTTCCGGAGCTAAAGTTACAGTTTTTTCTCCACCTTTAACCAAACATTCAAAAAGTTTTTTATCTACAAAATCAACAGCCAAGGCTGAAACTGAAATTTTAAGTTTAAGTTCTTCAACAACATATTCACATAATTCTTTAAGTTTAGGATAATAGGCTATTCCAGCACCAATCAAAGTAACTTTTGAAACACCAGTATATTTTACACCTTCAACAATTATTTCTTTAAGCTTTTTTAAACTTCTACTTCTAACTGGAGAAGCTATATGACTAATAAGACAAAACCTACAATTTCTTGGACAGCCTCTAACAACCTCAACCAAAAAAGTTTTACCAAAAATAGGCATATAGGGGCTGTTTTCATCAACCTCCGGAACTATTTGAGCTATAGGATGAGGAGCATCATCCAAATTTTTAATCCAAACTTTTTTTGCAAATTTACCCT
>NJEB01000071.1 GCA_002254975.1 Candidatus Hecatellales archaeon ex4484_218
CTTGATTTCATAACAGTTTCAACAGTAATTTCCTGCCTAAATTGAGCTTTAGGGTTCATAGCTGCATAATAATGGTTTTTTACAGCAATTTCTGCTAGGTCTTCTTCTTTTGCGCCATATTTCCACATGTAACCTGTTGCATGCATGGCATAATAACCTGGAAAAGTCATACCAAAATTTTCAAATTCCCAGAAATAGTTTCCAGCCCTACCAATAAACTCTATTTGGACTGGTGTGGGGGATTCATACATTTTTTCTACACCTAAAGCTAAAGCTATGTCCACATATCCACTTGCAACCATGTTGTAGGCTACAGCTACAGCAGCACTACTAGTTGCACATGCAGCTTCAACCCTCATAGACCCTTTAGGTAGTAATCCACAATATTCAGAGCATACTACGGCAGGCAAAAATTCTGCGCTCCATCCACCAGCACATCCTGTGACTTGAAATTCTATGTCTTTAGCTTGAAGATTAGCATCTTTTAATGCTTCACCCACAGATTCCCATGCAAGCTCATCTATTCTTAGGTCAAATCTATTTCCAAATTTACTATGGCCAACTCCAACAATAGCTACATCCCGCAACTTAAACACCTCAACAATAACGTTTACTTACTAATGTTTAAAAATCATGCTTATTACTTTTATCCTTAACCAGTTTTCTAGGCAAAACCTTATCTTTCTTAACTGTTAAGTTTACATTTAACAAAGAATATTTTAGGTGGTGGGTAGTTTGGCTGAAAAAATAACTATAAGCCTAATTAAAGCTGATATAGGTAGTCTTGCAGGCCACCATGTTGTTCATCCTAAACAGATTGAGCTTGCTAAAGAAAAACTTGAAGATGCAAAGAAAAAAGGCCTAATCATCGATTATTATGTTTTTAATTGTGGTGACGACCTACAACTTTTAATGAGTCATGGAAAAGGAGAAAGTAATCCTCAAATTCATGAATTAGCATGGGACACGTTTAAAGAGATTACAGAAAAAGTTTCGAGACCATTAAAATTGTATGCTGCTGGTCAAGATTTGCTTGTTGAAGCTTTTTCAGGAAATATTCGAGGTATGGGTCCTGGTGTTGCAGAAATAGAGTTTGAGGAAAGAGCATCAGACCCAATTGTTGTTTTTGCAGCAGATAAAACAGAACCTGGAGCATGGAATTACATCCTATACAAGATTTTTGCAGACCCATTTAATACTGCTGGCTTAGTTATTGACCCATCTCTTCATCAAGGATTTGATTTCCATGTTTTGGATGTTCAAGAAGGCTTGGAAGTTAAAATTAGTTGTCCAGAAGAATTATACGACCTTCTAGCTTTGATAGGAACACCCGGAAGATATGTGATAAGTAAGGTTTTTAGGAAGGATGGTTTACCTGCCGCAGCAGCAAGTACAACCAGACTTTCCTTAATTGCTGGAAGATACGTGGGAAAAGATGATCCCGTATGTATTGTTAGAGCTCAACATGGTTTACCAGCTGTAGGTGAGGTTCTTGAACCTTTCGCATATCCGCATATCGTGGCTGGATGGATGAGAGGTTCTCATCATGGTCCACTTATGCCTGTTCCTTTAAGGCATGCTAAATGTACAAGGTTTGATGGGCCACCAAGAGTTGTTGCTTTAGGTTTTCAAGTTAACAAAGGAATGTTGGAGGGTCCTGCAGACCTATTTGATGACCCAGCTTTTGATAAGGCTAGAGCAATAGCAAATGATTTGGCTGATTATCTGCGTAGACATGGACCATTTATGCCTCATAGACTTGGACCGGATGAAATGGAATATACAACCCTTCCAGCTGTTCTTGAAAAACTAAAAGATAGATTTAAACCTGTTTAACCATACCCAGTGAAATCAGCTATGGCTAAATTAAGTCTTCCAGTAATCCTTGTCAACTTTAAGTGTTACTTAGAGGCTACTGGTGAAGAAGCTTTAACTCTTGCAAAAATTTGTGAAGAAGTTGCAAAAGAAAAAAATGTTAATATTGCTGTTGCACCCCAATTTACAGACCTTCAAAAAATAGCTCAAGAAGTTTCTATTCCTGTTTTTGCTCAACATATTGACCCAGTAAAACCTGGAAGCCATACGGGGCATGTTTTGGTTGAGGCTGTTAAGAGTGTTGGGGTTGTAGGTACACTTTTAAACCATTCTGAAAGAAGAATTTCAGATGAGGATGTTAAAGTTTGTGTGGTTAGGGCTAAGGAAAACGGTTTAATAACTGTTGTTTGTGCTGATACCCCTAAAACATGTCAAAGATTAGCTGTGTTTAACCCAGATTTGATTGCTATTGAACCCCCAGAACTTATTGGGACAGGAATACCTGTTTCCAGAGCAAAACCTGAAGTTGTAACTGGAGCTGTTGAAGTTGTTAAACATGTTAACCCAAACATTCCGGTGCTTTGCGGTGCTGGAATTTCAACTGGAGCTGATGTTTCAGCAGCCTTAAAACTTGGAACTAAAGGTGTGCTTTTAGCTAGCGGTGTTGTAAAAGCTAAAAACCCCAAAAAAGTTTTGGTTGAGATGGCTGAAAATTTAGTTGGTAACCTACCTTGAAGGTTACGGCTGAATGTATTCCATGTTTGCTTGAAAGAGGTTACCGTGAGGCTGCACGTGTAGTTAAGGATGAAGCTAAATTAAAAGAGATTATGGGTGAGGTTTTAAAAACAATCTCTCAAAATTTTTCACCGGAAGTTGCACCAGCCTATCTGGGAACTTTAAGAGATAGAGTAATTAAAAGGATGGTTGGTAAGGACCCCTACAAAGAGCTTAAAAAAACCGCTAATGATTTAGCTTTAAAGCTTCTTCCTCAAACCAAAAAAACAATTTTTGAAAGGTCTAAAAATCCATATGAATGTTTTAGGGAAGCATGTAAAATTGCTGTGGTAGCTAATTCTATGGAGTTTGATGTTTCTGGTTATGATTTTAGATTAGAAGATTTAGAAAAAACATTAAAAAACATGAGTTTGGCTGTGGATGATTTATTTAAGGCTTATAGGCTTCTGGAAAAATCAAAAAATGTTTTAATTTTAACAGATAATGCTGGAGAAATTGTTTTTGATGGTTTATTAGCTGAAACTTTAAAATTTATCGGAGTCAATGTAACGGTTGCTGTTAAATCTGGTCCGGTTTTAAATGATGCAACTTTAGAGGATGCTTTGAAAGTTGGAATAGATAAAATTGTTGATAAATTGACAACTATAGGCTCTGATTGTGTTGGCTTAATTTGGGAGGAGGCTTCTGAAGAAATTAAAAAAATATTTTTAGGTTCAGGTTTGGTTGTAGCTAAAGGTATGGGAAACTATGAAGCCTTAACAGAACTGGAAAATCTTGGTGTTAATGTTTTATTTCTTTTAAAGGCTAAATGTAATCCTGTTGCTAAAAGTATAGGCGTTAGTAAGGGTTCAAATGTAGCTTTACTCAAAAAACTTTAGTGAAAATCATGAAAAACCAGAAAAATAAAAAAGGTTTTAGTTGAGTTTGATGTTTTAACTAGTGAAAAAGAAAAAATTAATCCTTATAGTTTTTGTAGGGATGAGATAGATAGGGAAATTGTTGAAGTTTTACTTAGACTTGGAGGTGCAACAACCAGCGAAATAGCTAAACAAACAGGAAAAAATAGGTGGCTTATTCTTAATAGATTAAAAAAACTAAGTCAAACATCAGAAAAAAGGTTTGGTAAACCATTAATTCATTTTTTGGCTGTTGAAAGAATGGGTAAAAAAAGAGCATGGTGGATAGATGAGAACCTATTAACTTAGCTTTATCCCTTATTTCTAATTTAAGACATTACATTACACCAGTAAATTTTTTTGGTTTGTAGGGTCTTTTTTCAAGAAAATCTTTAACTCTTTCCCTAAATTCTGGGCTTGTCCAAACTAAAGCTGTAATATCCCTAGCTAACCTTAAGGTTAGCATGCTTAGGTCAGTCCAAAATCGAAGAACAGATTTAGCAACTCTAAAAGCTTGGGGACTACATTTATCAATAATTTCTTGAGCAAGTTTTCTAGCTTCATCTTCAACCTTATCATCATCCACAACCCTATTAATCAAACCAAACATGTAAGCTTCTTCAGCATTCAACAATTTTTGTGTAAAAATTATTTCTCTAGCTCTTCTATCACCAATCAAAAAAGGTAAAAGCTGAGTTCCACCACCTGATGCTGTTGAACCTACACCCAACTCCGGTTGACCGAATTTTGCTGATTTTCCAGCAACAACAAGGTCACACATCATCACCAACTCATTTCCTCCAGCAACACAAGCACCTTTTACCACGGCAATTGTTGGTTTACCTGTTTCCCTAAGCAAATCTAAAATTCTCCAGTAACTGTTAAACCATCTTAAACATTTATCAAAATCTACACTACTTATTTCCCTAACATCAGCACCAGCACAAAAAGCTTTACCCAAACCAGTAACCAAAATTGCTTGCACTTCCTCATCCATATCAGCCTTAACCAAAGCATCCCAAAATTCATCTGCCATTTCAGAATGAAGCACATTCAACCTTTCCGGATAGTTAAATTTAATCCATAACAGCCTACCATCTTCCCTATCTTTTTCCACAACCAACTTCTTATACGGTCCATAACTAATTTTTGATTGCATAAATATTCACCAAGAAAAATTTTTGTTAAATCTAACTATAACTTTCCCAGATATTTAAAACTAAAGAAACCTTTATTGTTCCCATCTAACTCAACAATAATCTAGGGCCCGTGGTCTAGAATGGATAGGACATCGGCCTCCGGAGCCGAAGGTCGCGGGTTCAAATCCCGCCGGGCCCGTAAAAACACGGTTTCAACTTCCAAATTTCCTAAAATTTTTATCCACATGTGAAAAAACAAAAAGAAAATATCGGGAATTAATATTAGGAAATTGCTGTTTAAATCGATAATGGGTAATATTCAAAAAAGGTAGAAATTCCTGGTGAACCTAAAAAATGGAGTTTGATTTTCTTGGAGTATTGGGAAGGTAAATTGTTGGTTAGGTTTTTGGATGATTCATCCAGAAGATTAAAAATACTGTTTTTGGAAGGTTTAAAATGTTAGGTAAGCTAAAATGGCTTGTTTATGGGGTATATTAAATGGTTTTGTTTAAGTTGTTTGGTTTTGATGCTATTATGGTTTTTATCAGCTCATTTATTGCTTTTGCAATAGGTTATTATGCTGGGAAAGCTTTTAGAATGACTTCTGAAAAACTTTTACTTTATTTAAATTTAAGTTTTTCAATTTTGGGTGTTGGACTTTTAACTGATGGTTTAACAGCTGTTTATGCTTATTTAGCCTTAACATCCAAACCTCATTTTAATGTAGGATTAATTCTTGTTGTTGGAAATTGGATACTTTCAATAGCTGAAATTGTTGCTTTTAGTCTTCTAGTTTATGTTTATGTTAAACAAGCATCTTGGGCTGTTGGAAGTTTTGCATTAACACCCTTAATCTTTAAAACCTACAATCCTTTAACTGAAATGGTTATCATATTTTTGTTAGGTTATATTTCACTTCAAGCCTTAACCAATTATAGTTCAAGAAAAGAAGCAAATTCTATGCTTGTTTTTATAGGTTTTATACTTATTCTTTTAAGCCATATATTTTTTTTCTTAACCTCAACATGGATTGGAAGCTACATTATAGCACATTTTCTCCAACTTTTAGGTTTTCTTAGTCTATTGGTTATGCTTTTAAGGGTGAATAGAAAATAATGAGCTTCCCCAAACCCTCCAAATATAGGTCTAAAGTTCGAATTTATTTTGATATTTTAGAGGTTATTTGGAGGGAGGGTGGAAAAGCAAGACCAACAAAAATTCTTTATGGTGCAAACTTATCCTATGATAGACTTCAAAAATATATTTCCCAACTTAAAGAAAAAGGTTTTATTGTTGAATTTAAGGATGAGTCAAATGGAATTGTTTGGTACGAATTAACAGATAAAGCCTACAATTTTCTTGAAGAATTTCGGAAAATTCAAAAATTTATGGATGCTTTTGGTTTTTCCATTTAAACCTATTGTTGGGTTGCAAGTAAAGCAACTCTTTCAACAACAAGCTTTTTAACAATTTCCTCCAAACCTAAACCAGCAAACATCTGAGTTTTAATTTCAAGATTTGAAATCCCAAAAACCTTTTTAATTATTTTAACCTTTTCCCTGTTAATCTCCAAAACTTTATTGTTTATTTTTCCACCAGTTAAACTTAAAATTTCATCTAAAATTTTGGATGATTGTTCAATGTTAGAAAAAACAACCACAACCATGTTTTTTGTTTTAGAAGTTAAACCAACCATTTGAAAAGCTTTCCCAATTTGTCTTTGAGCAGAAACATAGATTAAAACTTCAACAGGTAAACTTCTTGAAATATTTCTTCCATCCTTAAAAGCTTTTAAAGCATTTAAAACAGCAAATTCAATATGCATTTTTCCAGCAATTTTATCAGCATCAAAAAGTTGAAAACTAACATCACCAATTTTTTCTTTTAATTTTGAAAACAAAAAATCAATATTTTCTATTCTAACATTTTCAACCCCAACAATAAAAACATTTTTTCTTAAATATTCAACAAGATTTTTTAGCTTTTCATTTTTCAACTTGTTAAACCTACCTAAAAAGGTTTGAAAAAACTCTTATGAAAGTTTTTCCCAAAATCTTTTGGGAAAGAAAAATGAAAAGAAGATTGATGGATTTTCTTGCATGTGCAATCTGTAAATCTCACCCTTTAGAATTGTATGTTTTTGAGGAGAAAGATGAAATAGTTGAAGGTTTACTTGTATGCCCCAACCCAGAATGTAAAATGTGGTATCCAATAATTGATGAAATTCCTCATTGTCTCCCACCAGACCTAAGAAACAAAAAAGAAGATTTAGCCTTCCTAAAAAAATGGAAAGATAAAATTCCTGAAAAAGTTTTAAAAGAAGGAAAACCATTCAACCTATCCCAAGAAAAAGAATAACAAAAAATATAAACACCTCCACCCAACCATAAATTTTTAGCCAAAAATGCTCCGGTAGTCTAGTCCGGTCAAGGATGAGGGCCTCTCGAGCCCTCGACCCGGGTTCAAATCCCGGCCGGAGCACCATTATCAGAACCTTCCGTCTCCGATACCCCTAAAAACAAAAATATCCAAGTTTTTATGGTTGTTCAAAAAGCCATAATTGATTTTAGGTTTAAGTGGAGTATATTGGAGACCACCAAAAACTATTTTTTTATTGTTTTGATAGGACATTGTATTACACTGTCATACTAGAATTTAAAATTTTTAGTAGGCCTAATTTGATGAATTGGCATGGTTTTATTGTAAATGTTATGTTGTTTGTGTTAAAGTCTTTTTTTGAACATTTGGATATTTATTTTTTTATAATTTG
>NJEB01000072.1 GCA_002254975.1 Candidatus Hecatellales archaeon ex4484_218
TAATTTTTTCCGTTAAAAACTCCAAAAATTCTCTAGCTGAATTTGAAATTAAAACCAAAACATAATTTTTACTTAAGCTTTCTAAAACCTCAAAAACTTCTGGGTAATATGAAATTTTATCCACATATTCTCTAAAAACCTCCATGTAGTTGTTTTTTAAGCCAAAATGGTTAAGCCAATATTTTATGTCATACCATTCAATCCGGTTTTCCCCAACTTTTTCATATTCTTCCAAAACTATTTTTTTGGCATGTTGAAAGTTTAACCTTTCTTTTTTAGCATACAATTTTGGAATTCCCTCCAACCAAACAAACTCACTAAAATCTTGGGTTACAAGGGTCCCCTCCAAATCAAAAGATACAATTTTAACCATAGTTAACCACCAATTTTATCAAGAATTCTTTTTGGAGGATTTTTCCAACGCCATAAACCATAATCAATCCATTGACGAGGTAAATTTTTGTTTAAAATCCAATTTTCCAACTCTTTCTCCCATCTTTCCCAAAGTATCGGATACCTTTTTTTCACAACCAACAAATCAGCCATCTCCATGGATGGACACATAAAACATCCAATTCTGTCAAAACCTTCAAAGTAAAGCTTATTTACATAACCATCCAATCTTTCCATCATTAAACATAACCAAACTTGAAGCATACTCCAATCGTTTATAGGACTGGATGCAACAATTTTAGGTAAAAACTTGTTTACCCAAATTTTTCTTGAACCAGCTCTTCTAAAAGATTCAGTCTTCCTCTGGCCAACAAAACATAAAATTTTATTTTCCCCAATTTTTTCATCCAAAAATTTTGCTGTTGGTTTAAGTTTACAAACTTTAGAACACCAACGATTTTCTCTTGTAGGTGGACCAAAATCTTTAAGATGAATCCAAAAAGCTTCTTCAGCTTTAACCTTTAAAATTTCAACCCCAAATTTTGAAGCAACCCAATCAGCATTTTCTAAAGTTTCAGGTAACTCTAACCCTGTATCATTAAACAATATCTTGGTTTTACATGAAGCTTTAACAGTCAAATATAAAGTTGTTAAACTATCTTTTCCACCAGAATATGAAACAAAAACAGGAAGTTTAAGTCTGCTTGAAATATCCCCGACAAATTTGCATGCCTTTGAAATATCAGTTTTAAGTTTAGAAAAATTAGCTTTAACAACCTGATTCCATGAAGCCTTAAAATTTAAAAATCTAGGTTGCTCTGGCTTCCAAACTCTTAAAACATAAACCTTTCCTTTATCTGTTAATTCACCTACACCCAAAACCTCATCTTTTTTTGAAACAAGAAAAACGTATTCCCCTTCCCTCTCAGGAAGATTTTTAGCTACAAAATCTAGTTCACCAAGAATCTGATTTTTAATTACAAAACCATTGTTTACAACAACCCAAAAACCAAGTTTTTTAACCCAAAGTCTTGAACATCCTTCTCTTAAAGGTTTAAATCTCCAATAAAGACGGGGAAAATCAAAAAATAGATGACCTAAAATTCTCCCATCAACCAAAACTTCATATCCTTTATCCAGATATGGAACCCTATTAAAAACAGCAACCTCCACATTTTTTAGGAGAAAATTTGCAGCATCAACACCAAATTCTTGACTAATAGTTTGATGAAGTAAGTTTAGGTCAAATCTAAATGCTGGTTTAGGGTCAACAGGTCTTGAAAGAGGAACAAATTCCCCCTTAACCCTGCAAATTTCACATTCAGAATCTAAAAGTGGAACATTACAGTTTAAACACCAATAAATACCTGAATGTTTAAGTCTTCTCAAATCTTTCCCTCTTTTTCTCCCTCAATATTTTTGTACATTCCTCAACCCAATCACATGTTCTACAAATTTCTTTTAGGTCTTCTGGAGAAAATTTTTCCCAAACAGCTAAAACCTTTTCAGCTTCCAATTTTTCACCAAACCTTATTCCAAGTCTTTTAGCAACCAAAACATCCATCCTTTTAACTTCTTCCTCAGAATCTTCCTCAGCCTTACATAAACCATCAACCATGTAGGGGCATGCAGCACAAATATCATCACATTCACCAACAACTTCAACTTCAAGTTTAGGGTTTAACCTTAATTTTTCCACGATTTTTTTAAGATTTTCAATAAACTTTTCATTATAGCCTAATCCATGAAAAAAATTTATACATAAAAGATGATGAGCACGAATTTTCAACCAGTTTAACCTCCAAAAGTTTAAGAAAACATTAAAACCCTAAAATTTTTTCCATCGAAAAAATTAAGTTTAGGAAGTTGTAGGTTTAGATGAAGAAATATTTTATCTTGTTTGGTGTAAAAAATGGAAAACTCTAGTTTTAGTAAACTTTTAACATTCAGCCTTATCATTATTCTTATTTTCCCTAATGTTTTAAATATTCCAACAACTTGTTTAAGCCAAACGGAGCCTACTACCCTTCTAGATGGACTTGACTATCCAATTGGTGTTACGGTAAACCAAAAAGGTGAAATCTATTTTACCGAATATGCAAGTCCTGGGGAAGGAAAACTTAAAGTTTTACTTCCTAATGGTAATGTTAAAACAATTCTTTCAAACCTAACAACTCCAACAGGAATTGTTGTTGACTCAGAAAATAACCTATATTTTGCTGAATCTGCCTCTGGAACAATTAAAAAACTTTCCTCCAACCTAAAAAAAATAGAAATTATTGCTGAAGGTCTTGTTGCACCTTGGGGTTTAGCTTTAGATGGTAAAGGAAATCTTTATGTTACAGAAAAAACAGTAAATGGAACCTTAACAAAAATTAATCTCCAAACCAAACAAAAAACTGTTATCCTAAAAAACCTAAACGTTTCCTATGGTATTACAATCGACCAGCAGGGAAACCTATATTTTACAGAATATTTAAGCGGAACCTTAAAAATGCTTCCAGCAAACCAAAATCAACCTGTAACCTTACTTAAAAACTTAACCTACCCCTACACGGTTATTGTTGATGATGAAGGAAACCTATATTTTTCAGAAAAAATTGGGACAATTAAAAAACTTCCAAAAAATGGGTTAGAACCGGTTTTAATTTTATCCAAGCTTGGAAGAGTTTATGGTATGGCTTTAGATAAGCTGGGAAACCTATATTTTACAGTTTTTGGTGAACCTATGGTTAGAGGTACTGGAAGTCTAAAAAAATTTACACTTAAAGAAGTTAACCTACCAAATTTAATTACCAAACTTGAAGAAAAAATAGGAAATCTTGAAACAAAACTTAATAAAACCCTAAAAGAAATTGAAACCTTAAAATCTAATTTTGAGGTAGCCTCAACTCAAGTTCAAGTTTTAACAGGTCAATTAGCAATACTTACATGGGGATTAGTTGGTTTAGGTATTTTAACAATTTTTAGTTTAATATTTGTCCTAAACCTAAAAAGAAAAATTGGTGTAAGAAAAATAGAGAAAAGGAAATAGTTTCTAACTTTAAAATTTAAGGTTTCCGATGAATTACAATATTAACCTGTTTAAAGGTTTTGGTAAAGAGAAAACAGGGTGGATAATGTAGCCTAAAGTAGCCTACTAGGCTACATTTTTTGGATAAACCTAAGAAGAAAAAATGGTATAGGAGGAGTGAAAGAAAGAAGAATAACTTTTACATTTGATGTTAGGGGTCTACACCCATTTTTTCCATGTAACCTATTAAATTGTCCATTATTAAGGTTAAAATTTTTTTAAATCTCCCTTAAATTTTTTCTGTAAAATCTTTCAAAACATGGTTTAAAATCTAGGTATTCATCTATGGCGTTTACATGGTCATCAAAATATTTGGTATGGTTGGTGCAGTATAGGAGGATTCCATGGGTGAAAACCTCATATTTTATTATGCTGTCAGCAATGTTAAGAGGTATAACATCAACTTTTCTACCTAAAGCTTCCTCCAATTTAAAAGCTAGATTTAGGGCTGTATCCATGTAATCATTTTTAACATCTGAAAAATAAACAGCTAAATCAATATCACTATAATCTTTTATTTTTCCATTGGCATATGAGCCGAAAAGTATAGCATAAACACAATTAGCTTTACTGCATATTTTTTCAACAATCCTACGTAGCTTTTCTAGGTTCAAAAAATTTATCCCTACCCTAAATAATTCTACATCTTAAATTTAAACAGTAAGTTTAAAGTAAGGTTTCATGGTTTCTGTATTTTATGAGAAGGATTGAAGATTGGCTTAGGCAGGCTGAAGCTGCATTAAATAATGCCAAAAAAAATATTCAGTTTGAGGATTATTGGGTTTCATGTTTTATGGCTCATCAAGCAGCTGAATATGCTTTAAAAGCTGTCTTTCAAAGTTTAGGTTTAGAAAGAAGAGGGCATTCAGTTTATAGGTTTTTGGAAGAGTTAAATGCACCGGAAGAGATTTTAAATTTGGGTAGGAGACTTGATAGGCATTATCTCCAATCAAGATATGTTAATACTTTTCATGAGGGTGCACCTATAGATTATTATACAAGGAAGGATGCTGAGGAGGCTGTTCAATATAGTGAAAAAATCATCCAATTTTGTAGAAAAAGTATACAAGGAACTTGATAGGTATATTGGTTGGCTAAAAAAAAGTTTTAATGTAAAATTGGTTGTTTTGTTTGGTTCTATTCCTAAAAATTCTTGGATTGTTGGGGAAAGTGATGTTGACTTATTGATTGTTGCTGAAGGTTTAAAGTCTACCCCAAGTGAAAACTATGAAATGCTTAAACTTACTGGAATAATTGAACCTTTAGGTTATAATCCAAAATCTTTTCTTGAAGTTGTTAGAAACCTTAAAAATTTTGTTGTTTTTGATGCTTTTGAAAATGGTAAAATTGTTTATGCTGAAGATGAATATCTGAATAAGGTTAAAATTTTAGTTGAAGAGGTAAAGAAAAAGTATGGTTTAAAAAGGGATGAAAAAGGTTGGAGTTTTCATATCAAATAAGAATTAAGTTAAGCTTCTACTATGGCTGTTGTGTTGTTGATTGTTAATAGTTAAAAATTTAATTTTTAGGAGTGGGGCAGGGTAGTATACTGTACTGTCCTATACTATTTGATTTGCAATTTTTTGGGTGGGATTATGACAACGGATAACCTAAGCTAAAAAACATGGTAGGTTTTAGGCTAAAGCTGACCGATTACAGTATTTAGAACACATCTAAAAGCATAGGAAAAACTTGCGGTTATTAATAGTAGGAATAAAAGTTTAACCTCTAACCTTATCTTAGAATTTTTACCACTTTGAGCTAATGCTCCTAACAAAAATAAACCTTCAACAGTAAAAATTTGAAGAGGTAAATTAAAAATTAGTCTGGATTGAAGTACTATGTTTGAGATGGGAAAAATTAGTGAGGTAATTAAAATCCAAGCTAAAAGTAGCTGGTGAAAATTATCCTTATGAAGACCTACACTAAAAATTCCTAATGTGGAAAGAAAAAGTATTAAAAAATTTGAGTAGATTCCTCCTGAAAAAATTCTTATTGTCATAAATAGGTTTGATGGAAAATTTTTTAAGTTGGCAAATTCTATGTTTGAAGTTACGGTTGTATAGGCAATAGCTCCTCCAGTTAAAGTTTGAAAAATTAAAGATTTAATGGCTAAATCTGTAAAAACATTGATGGCTAAGATTAAGGCTACTGGAAAAATTTCTTTCTTAAATTTTTCTGAAAAATTTTTTCTGGAAAATTTTAACAGAAGATAGATGAATGTTATTCCCATAAGCATACTCCAAGTCCATGGATGGATAAATATTATGGGGATAGAAGTTCCTAACATAAGCCAAAAAAATTTTTTTGAGGGTTTGACGGAATATTTAAGCAAAAATGTTAGAAATAGGTAGCAGAAGGAAAGTGCAAAAAGATTGGAGTAAAAAGCTGCAAAAACACCAACAGTAACCAAGTAACTTGAGGCTGTAAAAAGGGTTATGGTTGAAGCATAAAACCTATTTTTTAAACCTTCAAATGTAAAAAAATAAACAGTAAAAAGGATAAACAAAATTAAAAATGGAAGTTGAAATTTTACAAGGTCCAAAATATTTGCTTCTGTAAAAAGAGCTATAAAATATAGGATTAGTAGATGAAATGGACGTTGACCCTGGTCTACTGTTGTAAATGCTTGATTAATTGCTTGACTGATGGATGGTTGAATAATTAGTTTATGAAGAAAATCAATGTAACGTTTTGCATCTACTCCTATAGGTTTAACTTCAGGGTTGATTGTTGGATTGTAAGGGTATAATGTTAAAACTAAACCTAAACATACAGCAAAAAAAATTATTACAGTAGATTTTTTAACTGGCAAATCTAATGTTTCAAATTTTTTGATTTTTTCCACCATTTTTTGGAAAAATTTTGGTTTTTTTCTGAAGATTTTTGTTAAAGGTTTTACTAGCCATGTATAGATACCAACCATAAATAGGGTTGGGGTAATGGTTGTTGTAAAACGTAAAAACCATGTTTCTGTTTGGGTAAGGTTGTCAAAAATTTCTATTTTAATCCATGGGTTGATTATCCAACTCACCAAAATTGTTAGTTGAATTATTGTTAAAACTATTAGAATAATCAGTACAGTTTTTTTGGTAATACTTTTAAAGAGGTCTTTTTTCAATGTTGATTTTAGATTAAAGGTTTTCCCACATAATAATTTTTATACTTGTAACCCAAAATTTTTCCTTATAACTTTAAATTTTTTCTTCTAGTTTAACAGTTTTATCTAGGAAAAATAATAATTTTTACAGTTTTTTGGTGTTTAACTTTAAGTTTTGGATGATTTAGGTTTTATTTTGTTCTTGGATGCTTTTTTGTTAAATTTTTTTGACCGAAAGTTTTTTATATTAAATTAAGGGTAGACTTAATCTATTGAAAAGTTAATGGAGGAGTTCTAGATTATGAATAAGGTAAAAGTTCTAATATCAACGATGCTAATCGCTGTTTTGGTTGCAAGTACTTTTGGTGTTGTGATTTCAGTAGCCCAAAGACCATCTCCAGAATATCTTGAAAGTAAGGGTGTACTTCATACCGACAATTATATTCTGTATCCTTACGATGAAAGCAAAAGCTTAAATTTTGGTGTTTCAGCTTATGGTGAGCCTATCTATGCTGAGCCAATAATCGACCCAACAACCGGAAAACTAAAAGCTGATTATTCAGATTATATTGACCAATGTGTTGGCTTAGAATATGATGGTGTTGATGTTTTCTGTAATCCTGTTATTCCTGTGAAAATGTGGTGTAACGGTTGGGTTATTAATATTACTTGGATTGAGGACGCAGAGTATAAGAATTTGTGGGCGTATGCCTTATTTAGTGATACTTTAAATGCTGAGGATAGTGTTGCTGGTCCGTGGCATAGAGCTTCATCCGCATATAGTACTGCTTCTGATGAGCTTGGTGGAAGAAGATGGGGTGGAAA
>NJEB01000004.1 GCA_002254975.1 Candidatus Hecatellales archaeon ex4484_218
AAATTTTGGTCATGAACCAAATGTGGATGCAGTTATCTATTTTTACAGGGAAATTTACCCTAAAATCCGGTTAAAAATACCGGATGTTAAATTATATCTTGTTGGAAGAAATCCTCCACCCAATGTTAGGTTAATAGCTGAAAAAGACCCATCTGTGGTTGTTACTGGATATGTGGGGGATGTTAGACCTTATCTTTGGGCAAGCCAAGTTATGGTTGTCCCTATTAGGTTGGGTGGAGGTTTTAGAGGTAAAACATTGGAGGGGTTAGCTTCAGGATTACCCATAGTTTCAACAACATTAGGGGTTGAAGGGCTTGAAGGAAAAAATGGTGAACATTATCTAGTGGCTGATGACCCAGAAAAATTTGCAAACTATGTTGTAGCAGTTTTAGAAGATGAAAATCTACATCATAAACTTTCATTAAACGGGAGAAAACTATGTGAGAAATTTTCATGGCAAAAAAGTGTGGAAAAACTAGAAAAAATACTGGTAAAATTAGCATCAGAAAGAATGCTACAGTAGTTTAACCATAATATCTCCATGTTGCACCACATTTGGTGCATCGGTAAAATTGGGTTGTTGGTTCATCTGCACTTCTAGTTTGAATAAACCAGTAGTAGGCTTCTCTATTACCACATTTTGGACATTCAACATTAACTGTTGGCATTGTTCTTAATCTTTCCAATTCCTCACCAACAACAACCACAGGTGATTCAAACTTTTTATTTCCATAAGTTACACGGGAAATTTTTCCCTCAAATTTTTCCTCCATTCCACAAAGAGGACACTTTAAAACATTACCTTCCAACTTTAATTTGCAACCACATTTAGAACAAAACTTCATCTCACAAATTATAGTTAACCTAAAATTTAAATGTTAAATAGCCATAAACCAAAAAGGTTACCTTAAATTTATGGTTACATCTTTTTTATTTGTGAAGGTTGATGGGTAGCATTGAGGAATTTTTAAAGTCTGCTGAAGAATTTATCAACCTTGCTTTTAAAGAGTTTGAGGAAGCTTCAAAGGAAAAAAATAATTATAGGCTTAGAGATGCTGCTGAAAAAGCTTGGAATGCTGTTATTCAAGCAACAAATGCCTTAACAGTTAAACGTGTTGGACAGTTACCAAAAACCCATTATGAAAGAAGAATTATCCTAAAAAATTTAGAGAAGGAAGATTTAAAGTTAAAGGAGATAGGAATTTATGATAGGTATGCAGCTAGAAGCCGTTTACTTTTTGGTACTTTACACTCATTAGGCTGAAGATTACTGGGAAAAGCCTAAGGAAGCCCTTATCCACTTCTTCATTTAAAATTTTTGTTTGTATAAGAAAGAAGAAGAATGTCTAGGAATTGAATAAAATGTTTGGTCCCGCGGACAGGATTTGAACCTGTGACACTCCGGTTTCTATGTACGCCTGAAAGGCTGAGGATAAGTTCGCCTTTAAGGCGAACCCTACAGCCGGAAGCTCTTCCAGGCTGAGCTACCGCGGGACTCAAAATATTCAAAAACAAATAGTCTAATAAAAATTTTGTTGGTTTTAGGCTAAAAACTAATATTTTATTGGTGAGGTTGTTTGTATGTGGTTTAGTTGAAACCTTGGATTGAATGGGTGAGGAGAGCTGAATCTTTTATTAAAGCTTAAAATAAATGTTAGAAATTGGAGAATATTTTATTGCTTGTTTTAATGCTGAAATTTGTTTAAAAATTGCTGAAAGGATTGTTAAACATGTTAAAAGTACAGTTAAATTTTGATAAAAATTTTAGGTTTTTTGTTGAAGAAGTTAAAAAGGTTAAGGTTAAAAATAAGAAAAGAGTTATATTTTGGTCTTTAAAATCTTTTTAGGGAGGTGAATAGGCAGGTTGTCTTCAGCCTACATTCATGCAGCTTATTCGGCTAAAATTTTTACATTCTAAATTTTTAAGCATATTTATCCAAAAATTTTTGTTTGGTTAGGTTAATTTCCAATTTTGTTTGGTGGTATCTTTTGGGAAGTTTAACATTTATTGGTTTAGGGTTACATTATGAAAAAGGTATTTCTTTAGCTGGTTTAGAAAAAGCTAGAAAAGCTGAAAAAGTTTATGTTGAATTTTACACTAATCCTATGCCTTATCTATCCATGGAAAATCTTCAAAAATTTTTAGGTAAACCTATCATCATACTTAAACGAAAAGATTTGGAGGAAAAAGCTAAGGAAGGTATTTTAAAGGATGCTTTAAAAATGGATGTTGCTTTACTTGTTCCAGGAGACCCTATGGTTGCAACAACCCATGTAAGTCTTCGGATTCAAGCTTACAAGATGGGAATTAAAACTGAAATTGTAAATGGGGTTTCAATTTATTCTGCAGCACCCTCAATTGTAGGATTACAAATTTATAAATTTGGTAAAACTGTAACTATACCTTTCCCAACCTTAACCTATAAACCTCAAACACCTTATGATGTAATAAAAGAAAATTTTGTAAGAGGTTTACATACACTTGTTTTATTGGATGTTGACTATGAAAAAGGTAAATGTATGAATATAAAAGATGGGCTTGAATATCTTTTAGAAATTGAAAAAGAAAGAAAAGAAAAAATTGTTACTTTTGATAGGTTGGTTGTTGGTGTTGCTGGAGTTGGCTCTCCAAATCCTATAATTAAGGGGAATATTGTTAAAAAACTTTTAAACTACCAGTTTAAAATGTATCCTCAAACCTTAATTTTTCCAGGTAAACTTCATTTTATGGAGGTTGAGGCATTAAAAATTTTTGCTCAAACACCTGAGGAGGCATTAAAACCTTATGAGGAATGAAGATTTAGAGGAAAAATATGCAAAATATACCAGTAATCTTAAAAATGCTTTTTCAAGTTTACAAATTCTAAATTTTTCCGGGAAAGTTGAGGAAATCGTTGATCTAGCTAAAAGATATTTTAAGGATGCGGAATATTTTAAGGAAAAAAAGGAGGTTGTAACCGCCTTAATCTCTCTTGCTTATAGTGAAGGTTTACTGGATGCATTAAAAATTTTAAACTATATCAATTTTAGCTGGAGGTTAAACAATGAATGAAAAAAAACAAAAAATTGTTTTAGCTTCCGGAGTTTTTGACCTAATTCATCTTGGACATATTAGGTTTTTGGAAAAAGCAAAAGAAGCTGGTGGTGAAAACACTAAACTTATTGTTGTAGTTGCAAGAGATGCAACCGTAAAAAAAATGAAAGGTAAACCTCCTATTCTACCAGAAGATGAAAGAAGAGCTTTGGTTGAAGCTTTAAAACCTGTTGATGAAGCTGTTTTAGGTAGTGAAAAATTTGATGTTGAAGCTGTAATTCAAAAATATAAGCCAAACATTATAGCTTTTGGATATGACCAAGATAAAATTTTAGAAATAGTTGAAAAACATATTAAAGAAAAAAAATTACCCATCCAAATTGTTAAAATTCAAAAATTTGGAAAAGAAGAACTTGCAAGCTCATCTAAACTTAAAAGTAAAATTGCTGTTGAATTTAAACATTAACTTTTAAGGTTACAATATCTCCATCTTTTATTCCCAATTTTTTTCTTAAATAAACTGGAGCAATAACCTCTACAACGGAGGAATTGTAATGGGTTCTTTGAATAAGCAGTAAAGCTCCTTTTACCTTACTATTTACTAGGGTTGGAAAACATTTTAAGGCTCCATAGGTTCTTTGCCCATTACTAAAACCCTCAATAACAATTCCCGGAAAATTTTCTAATTCTTTTCTTGTTAAAAGGTCAGCTTGACTTAAAAGTTTCAGGTTTAAAGTTCCCGGGTAAGGTTTAAAGCCTAGCTTACTGGTAAACTGTTTTAAATATCCATTTCTTGTAACGTAGTAGGCTCCTTCACCAAGCCCAGTAAAAAGCTTACCTTTAAGAGTTAAATAGGTTGGTTTTGACGGGTAAAGAATTCTTGTAAGTGTTCCATAAAGTTTTCTTAACTCTTCCACACCCTTACTGGTTAATTTTAAATGTTCACCTCGAACATCAATTTTTCTTTCCAAATATCCTTCCATTGAAAGTTTTTTAAGAATTCTTGAAATAGTTTGTTGAGAGTAGCCTAAATGTTCTGTAAGTTTGGTTGTTGAGGTAAAAATAGGTTTTTTAAATGCCCCAAGCTGAGCAAGTTTAACAAGAAAAATCCAATATTTTTCAATTGTTCTTTTATCTTTTTCTTCCTTTCTATTCAATGTTAAAAGCCATCTATAAATGGGTAGTATAACCCTTAAAATTTTTATTCTTTGGTAAATAGATGAGCAAGTCTTAAGGGTTCAGGCATTCTACCCTTTTTAATACATTTTTCAACAATTTTAACAGCCTGATTTAAGGTAATTAGATTTCCAACACTTACATAGATAGGTTTACTTTGAGGTTTTGGAATAACAGCCATTCCAACAATTTTTTTATCCCAAAAAATTGGAGCTTTGTTTTCCTTATATTTACCCATTTCTCCAAATAACAATTTTTTTGCAACACCAATTGTTGGCATCTTTAAAACAACACCAACATGACATGCTAAACCACAACCAAATGGATGTGCAATTCCATGCCCCTCAACCATCAAAACATCCGGCTGTATAGTTAAAGTTTTAACAACCTTAAAAATAGGTGGAGCTTCCCGGAAAGCTAACAAGGTTGGTATGTAGGGAAAATAGGTTTTTAGCTTTAACTTTTTAACCTCCAAAACATTTAGGGTTTTAAAGTTTAAAATAACAGCAACAACCGTAGCTTGATTATCTTTATATGAAACATCAACACCACCAATATAAACAACCTTTTTTAAATCTATTTTTTTGAATAAAACTTTCTTTGAAAAAATTTTTTGAATTAATCTAGCCTTTTTAACATCAAAATTTTTAGGAGTTTTAAACAAAACTTTTCTACCGTAAACATAAATAAGAAACAAACACTAAAATATACCTTTTTAATGGGAAAAATACCAGCAAAAAAATTAGAAATTTTTAAGGTGGTTAAAGAAAAAAATTATGAGCAGGAGATTCTGGAAAATTTGCATCCAAAATTTACTAATTTTTCCGGGCAAGTTCAAACAGCTGAATGGCTTATAATAACCATTATTTTTTTAGCTAATTTTCTTGGACCATTTAGCGGGAACATGATACTTCCCATGTTCAATGTTTTAAAGTTAGAATTTAATGTTGAAGTATTTATGTTAGGGCTTTCAGTAGCTGTTTTTATGGTTCCTTTCAGCATAACTCAGCTTTTTTCCGGTGTACTTAGTGACCTTTTTTATGGTAGAAAAAATATCATTGTTGGAGGGTCTATTCTTTCATGTTTAGGTTTTCTTTTAGCTGCTTTTTCCCCAACCATATGGATTTTTTTAGTTGCAAGAGTTATTCAAGGAATTGGTGCTGCTTTTATAGCACCAATAGCCATGGCAATGGTTGGAGATTTTTTCAGTAAAGAAATTCGAGGTAAAATTATGGGGGGTGTAGCTGTTTCAACAACGCTTGGAGCAACTTTAGGACCCTTAATAGGAGGATTTTTTGCTAATTTTGATTGGAGACTTGGATTTATAGCATTAGCTTTAGCTACAGCATTAACAACATTATTTGCTTTTATCGTTATTCCTTCAAACCAAAAACAACCTGTAATAGGTAGAAGTGGTGAAGCTTTAAAAATTCTTTGGGAAGTTTTAACCCGTAAAGAAGTTTTAGGTGTTGGTTTGTTAGGTTTTATTTTATTTTTTATCCGTATTAGTGTTTACACCTATCTATCAGATATTTTAACACTTAAACCATACAATTTACCCAGCCATATTATAGGAGGCTTGTTAGCATTAGCAGGATTTGGAGGATTGGTTGCAGGACTTATTTCAGGATATTTAACAGATAAAATTGGTAGAAGAAAAACAGCTATCCTAGGTTTTTTAATGGTTTTAATAGTTTTATGTTTTTATTTAACTGTTGGATGGTATATGATTTTACCTTTTCTTCTATTTGCTATGGGTTTCTCCATAACAACAGCTTTTACCCCCATCAACACTATGGCTGTTGAAGTTTACCCAAAATATAGAGCCGCTACAACATCCATCTACGGTTCAATGAGGTTTTTAGGATATGCTTTAGGCCCAATATTGGCATATCCACTCTATGTTGTTGGTTTAATAGGTGGAATAGCCACCCTATCCATAGGAGCCACAATTTTCGGACTACTACTTCTCCTAAAACTAAAACCAACCTAAAAATCTTAACATAATGCTCCATTAAACCTCAAATTTCTATGAAAATGGCGCCGGGGATGGGATTTGAACCCATGCGAGCCCCGAGGGCTCACGGGCTTTCATTCCATGGGGCTCAAGGCCCGCGCTTTTAAACCCTTATAGTTAGGTTAGTCCACTCAGCCTTCGGTTCATGAAGCCTAAACGCCTATTAAGGCTTCATGAAACCCCGGCATATTCCCCGGCTTAATTGACTAAAAATAGGTTAAGATTTATTTGTTTTATTCTTTTTCAGTCCTCAAAAAAATGTTAAAAAATTTTGTTTGGTTTGCAGGATTTTTAGGGTTTAGTATTCTGGTAGTTTTGGACTTTCTCCTTTTTTGCTTTCAAGTTTTTGTTTTGCTGCAGCAATAACATCATCTATTCTTAGGATCATGGATGCTGCTTCAACTGCTGATTTGATTGCTTGTTCTTTTACTTTTGCAGGTTCTACAACATTAAGCTTCATCATATCTGCTGTTTTTCCTTCAAAAACATCAACACCAACCCATATTCCTTCAGGTTTTTCATGTTTAGACCTCATATCCACAAGAATATCAATAGGGTCTAAACCAGCATTTTCAGCTAAAGTTCTTGGAATAGACTCAATAGAGTCTGCAAAAGCTTCTATTGCAAGTTGTTCTCTTCCACCAACCTTTCTTGCATAATCTCTTAATCTTTTTGCAAGTTCAGCTTCAACAGCCCCACCACCAGCAACAATTTTACTGTATTCATACACATCTGCAACAACACTTAATGCATCATGAATTGCTCTTTCAGCTTCATCAACAAACCTTTCAAGTCCTCCACGAATTAGGATACCAACAGACCTTGGATTTTTACATCCCTCAACAAAAACCATCTTATCATCGCCAATTTTACGTTCCTCAACAAGTTCAGCATAACCAAGCTCAGCTTCTTTTAAATCATCCAAGTTTGTAATGATTCTTCCACCAGTAGCTCTTGCAAGTTTTTCCATATCAGATTTTTTAACCCTACGAACAGCAAGAATACCTTCCTTAGCCAAAAAGTATTGAGCTATATCATCAATACCTTTTTGGCAAAAAGCAACATTTGCACCAACAGCCTTAATCTTCCCAACCATTTCCTTCAAAATTCTTGTTTCCTCATCCAAGAAAGCCTTCATTTGGGAAGGATCCCTAATTCTAATTTCAGCACTCATCTCTGTTTTTTCAACTTCAAGCGGACAATCAAGCAAAACTATTTTTGCATTTTCTATTCTTTTAGGCATTCCTGCATGAACAACTTCTTTATCAATGATTAAACCTTGAACAAGCCTTGTATCAAAAATGCTTCCACCAGGTTTTTTGATGATTTGAACCTGGTCAACATCAACAACCCATCGGTCATCACGTTTTTCAGCAATCATTTCAACAGCTTTAATGGCTATATCTATTAGAAGGTCTCTTGCAGCAGCAACAGTTTTTCCTCGGATTGCTGTTAAAGCAATTTTTTTAAGTGTATCCTTATCCTTAATATCAACATTTACAGCGATGTTACCTAACTCTTTTAATGCTTGGTCTGCTGCTTTCCTATAACCTCCAACAATAACTGTTGGATGAATATTTTGGTCTAAAAGCTCCTCAGCCTTTTTTAAAAGTTCACTAGCCAAAATTACTACACTAGTTGTTCCATCCCCAACAATGTTATCCTGAGTTTTTGCAGCTTCAACCATCATTTTTGCGGCTGGATGTTCAACATCAATTTCTTTTAGAATAGTGGCTCCATCATTGCTTACAGTTACATCTCCTAAACTATCCACAAGCATTTTATCCATTCCACGAGGCCCAAGGGTGCTTCGAATAATTTCACCTATAATTCTAGCAGCCATAATATTGTTTCTTTGAGCACTTTTACCTCTTGTACGACCTGTACCTTCTTTTAAAACCATAACAGGAATTGCTTGTTGTTGAGACATTAAACTTCACCTCCTACTCAAATTCTGAAGTTTTACCTGTTTCCTCTTCTCCTTCTCCAGCACCTTTAGATGGTGGAGTGGTTTCCTTCATTCTTGAAGCCGCAATAATATCATCTATTCTTAGGACCATGGATGCTGCTTCTGTAGCAGATTTAATAATTTGCTCTTTTACATCTAAAGGTTCATAGATGTCAAGTTTAGCCATATCTTTAACTTTTCCTTCAAAAACATCAACACCAACCCATTTTTCACCTTTTTCATGTTTAGCCCTAAGCTCAACCTGAATATCAATAGGGTCTAAACCAGCATTTTCAGCTAAGGTTATAGGTATTATCTCTAAAGCATCAGCAAACTCTAAAGCTGCAAGTTGTTCTCTTCCTGAAAGTGATTGAGCCCAGTTTCGAAGTTGAAGAGCTAATTCAACTTCTGTTGCTCCACCACCAGCAACAATTTTCGGTTTTCGAACAACATCCCTAACCACATGTACAGCATCTTTAACAGACCTTTCAGCTTCATCAACAACCCTTTCAGTTCCACCTCTAATCAAAATTGTAATAGACCTTGGATTTTTACATCCTTCAATAAAAGTCCATTTATCCTCTCCAAGTTTCCTTTCCTCAACAACTTCAGCTTCACCAAGGTCTGCACTTGAAAGCATTTCAAGGTTTGTAATAACTCTTCCACCAGTAGCTTTAGCAAGTTTTTCCATATCAGATTGTTTAACCCTTCTTACAGCTAAAATTCCAGCTTTAGCCAAGAAATGTTGAGCCATATCATCAATACCTTTTTGGCAGATAACAACATTAGCTCCGGTTGAAGCAATTTTATCAACCATTTCTTTTAACATTTTATTTTCCTCATCCAAGAAAGCTTTCATTTGTTCTGGGGTTTCAATATGGATTTTAGCATCAATCTCTGTTTTTTCAATTTCAAGTGGACAATCAAGTAAGGCT
This sequence comes from Candidatus Hecatellales archaeon ex4484_218, assembly GCA_002254975.1. Taxonomy (GTDB): domain Archaea; phylum Thermoproteota; class Bathyarchaeia; order Hecatellales; family Hecatellaceae; genus EX4484-218. Next base: position 9,111 of record NJEB01000004.1, read on the forward strand.
ATTTTTGCATTTCTGATAAGTTTAGGCATTCCCGGATGAACAACCTCCTTATCTAAGGCTATTCCACGGATAAGTTTTGTATCCATAAGTGAAGCTCCAGCCTTTTTCTCAATTTTTATGTCATCAACCTCCACCTTGTATCCTTCATCAGTTTTTTGGGCAACTTGCAACACAGCCTCAACAGCTAAATCAGCAAGAAAATCTCTGTTTTCTGAAACAAGTTTACTTGCCATAGCTGTCATTGCAACCTTTTTAAGCATAGCTTTATCCATCGGGTCAACTTTAATAGCGATCTTATCACATATTTCTAAGGCTTTTTCAGAAGCCTTATTGTATCCATCAACAATTACTGTTGGATGAACATTTTTACTGATTAGGTTTTCAGCTCTTTCCAGTAAGGCTCCGGCAAGAATTACTACACTAGTTGTTCCATCCCCTACTTCTTGGTCTGTTGCTTTAGCAACCTCAACCATCATTTTTGCGGCTGGATGTTGAACATCCATTTCTTTTAGAATGGTTGCTCCATCATTTGTTATGGTTGCATCACCAAAACTTGAAATCAACATTTTATCCATTCCACGAGGCCCAAGACTTGTTCTAAGAATTTCAGCAATAACTTTAGCAGCCATAATATTGTTTCTTTGAGCTTCTCTACCTCTTGTTTGGGTTGTTCCTTCCTTTAAAATCAAGATAGGTTGTCCTGTTTCAGTTACGGCTGGTATAGCTTGGACAGACATTTTTTATCAACCTCCATAGAATTTTCCCCTTCTTTATCCTTTAAATGTTTTAGAACCTTATTCAACAAATTTTAGAAGTTGGTTCTGAAATCTTAAAAAGGGAAGGAAGATTTAAGCTTTTCGAATTATCAAAGAATAAAAATTCTTTAATCAGCCTTTTATATCAAAAATTTTGGGATAGAAAATATAAATGGGTGGAGAGAAGTGTCCTCAGAGGTTTTTATCTTAGCTTTTCCGAAGCTTAGGATTTCCCATGTTGAGGCAGCTCAAACGATTAGTAAAACTCCCCATGATGCATTATTCTTGATGTTTTCCAGAAATCTTGAGGAACCTGTAAAAATTCTTGCTGAAGGATTTCCGTATGATTATGTGATAAACGAAATTAAAAAACAAAAACTTATCCCTGAACCTTTTGGTGCATGGGAATATTTTGCTGAACCTATTCTAAAAATCCTATCTAAGATTAAACAAAAAAACCCTAAACTAAACATTTATTGTTATGGTAGTCCTATCTACGAAAATATATCCACAGAAACAGCTACAAAAATAGCTACCTTAACCTTAAAAGCTTTAGCTACAGGAAAAATAAACGTTAAAGAATGGAAAAAAGTTTTACTAGAAGAAATAAAGTTTAGCTTGGATGCTACAGAAGAGGAAGCTGAATTTGTTTTAAGTATCGTTAAAAACTATAAGAAAAGTCTTTGTGTATCTGGACTTCAAGGAAAAAATTTGGAGGAAAAAATTAGGTTGGAAAAAAATATGAATGTAAAATTAGAGTATTTGGGTGTTCCTTATTATCTTACACCACTTGAAGCCTTAAAAAAGGAGCTTTTAAATGAGTTGGAAGGAAAACCATCTTCAGATGAAAAAATGGAAAAACTAATAAAATATCATCTTCGCTACATTAAAAAGTATATTCTTTTAAGTAAAAGTTTGGATGATGCATATTTTAGATGGGTTGTGGAAGAAGCAAAAAATCTTGAAAACATTGTTGGAAAACAACAAATAGTTTTTACAGGGTAAAATAGTTTTTTGTCTAATGCTTTTATATAACATTAAGAAATACATTATTCCATCTTTAATGTGGAGGAAAAATGCGTTTTGTCTATGGTCGCCATGGAAAATTCTTCAAACCAAAAATCTGGATATGCTGCTGAAACCATCAATTTAACAAAAATTTATAAATCTAATTCAGTTGAAGTTTATGCTCTTCAAAATGTAAATTTAAAGATTCGTCGTGGAGAATTTGTGGCTGTTGTTGGACCCTCAGGTAGTGGAAAATCAACCCTTCTAAACTTGCTGGGTGTTTTGGATAAACCAACAAGTGGACATGTTTTAATTGATGGTGTAGATACTTCAACCCTAAATTCAGTGGAACTTGCCAAATTAAGAAATGAAAAAATTGGGTTTATTTTTCAAGCTTACAATCTAATTAATAGAACAACAGTCTTAAGAAATGTTGAGCTTCCAGCTGTGGTTAAAGGTGTGCCTAAAGAGGAAAGAATTAGGCGTGCTAAGGAGCTTTTAGAGCTTATGGGTTTAGGAGATAAATTAAACAGAAAACCATTAACTTTAAGTGGTGGAGAACAACAAAGAGTTGCTATTGCTAGAGCTCTTATCAACAATCCAACCTTAATTCTGGGAGATGAGCCTACTGGAAATGTAGATTCAAAAACAGGTTATGAAATTTTTGATTTGTTAAGAAAACTTTCCCGTGAACATGGAGCAACCATTGTGGTTGTTACCCATAATCTTGAATTGGCTAAGCTTACAGATAGAATCGTATATTTAAGGGATGGTAAAATTGAGGATGAAAAAATTATGGGTGAAATTTAACATGAATAAAAAAATTAAAATGTTTACGGTTATTCTTGTTCTAACCTTAATTTTTAGTATTTTTCAGGTTTTTCCGGTTAAGGCTCAACCACCAAAAATTTCTGTTATTCAGGTTTATTGGGGAACTCAAACAGAAAAAATTCAAGCAAAACCTGGAGATAAAAATCTACCATTAAACATTGTTGTTTTAAACATCGACCAAGTTGAAATGTTAAATGTTAAAGCTAAACTAATCCTTTCAGGTTCACCTTTTTCAACTCCAACAGGTGAAAAGGAAGCTTATTCAGGTTTTTTAAGCATCCTACCAGGTCAACAAGCAGTTTTTACGTTTATTTTGGATGTGGATGAAAAAGCGAAACCTGGAGTTTATAATTTAGAGATGGATATAACCTCCCAAACTCAAAGATATTTGACAGGAGTAACTTCGGTTGTTACTGTTTCTGTTCCTCTTTATGGTGAAGTTCGTTTTTCAGCCATCATAAACCCTAAAACAATTTTTCCAGGACCTAACAATGTTACTTTAAACCTAAAAAACATTGGAGAGGCTGATGCTTCAGATGTAAATGTTATGGTAAATATTCCATCTCCTTTAACCGTTAGAGGTGAAGATAATGTCTGGTTTTTTTCAAAAATTGGGGTTAATGAAAGTTTAAACATAAACATGGAAATTTACGCCCCAAAAATGGCTGTTGGAGGAGCGTATCCCCTTTCAATTACAATTACCTACAAGGATGCTTATGGAAATTTAAGAACAGACTCTAAAATTGTAGGTTTGGCTGTGGAAAATCCAACAATAAAACCATTAATTAAGCTTAAAATTAATCCTGAAGAAATTGTTGCTGGTGAAAAAAATCTAGTAAATGTTACCTTAAAAAATCTTGGTGATGAAGAGATTACTAGTTTGGATATTATGTTGACTTTACCTATGGGTGGAGGTTTGGGTGAAGCATCGGCAACCACACCTTTAATTTTGTTGGAAGAAGATAATTTTTGGCATTTTGAAAAAGTTAAACCTAAAACCTCCATAATTTTCCCTATTCATATTACAACATCTAAAAGTGTAGTTGGAACTTTTCAGTTAACCTTTACCTTAACCTATAAAGATAGCCGTGGCCAAACTCAGATGGAAACAAGAAATATTGGTTTAACTGTTAAACCTAAAACTCCAAGTTCAATGGTAAATATTGAATCCTACAAGGTTAAACCTAACATTATTTACCAAGGTGACATCTTTAATTTAACTTTAAACCTAAAAAATTTTGGAAATTTTGAAGCTCAAATGGTTACTGTTATGCTTACACCACCCAATCTTTTTGCAACCTTAACCCCATCCATTGTAAGTTTAGGAGACCTAAAACCAGGTGAAACTGGAGAAGCAAATTTTAGATTGATGGTTTCTCCAACCCATCTTGGAAAAGAATTTACCGTTTCTTTCACCATTTTAAACAGAGGAAATTCTCCAGCAA
>NJEB01000073.1 GCA_002254975.1 Candidatus Hecatellales archaeon ex4484_218
ATGATATCTGGGTTTTTTTGGATAATTGTTTCCGGGCTAACCATTACTGAACCACTAACATCTGAAAAAACATTAACTCCCCCAGCTTTTTCAATCACATTATTGATAAATGTACCACTTCCAGAAACCCATATAGGTTCAAGCCAACACATATGGGCAACTTTTACTTTTTCCTGAACATTTTCCACCTTTTTTTCTACATTGTTTATCATGGTTTGCATCCGTTCTACCAGTGAAACAGCATTATCATATACTCCAGTAACTTTACCCACCATCAATATATCATCATAAACATCATCAATGGTTGCTGGGTCTAAAACTAAGACCGGAATCCCCATATCTTCAAGAGTTTGAAGATTCTCCCAATCCATTAAAGTATACGCTAAAACAAGGTCAGGTTCTAAACTGATGATAAGCTCAATGTTTGTTGGCATAACACCAACCACAGTAATATTACCCTCCTCAACCAAATCTTTAACTTCAGGAGGATAATCACACCATGGAGTTACACCAACAACTCTATCACCCAAACCTAAAGCAAAAAGAATCTCCGTATTTGATGGAGCCAAAGAAACAATTCTTTGAGGTTCACTTTCAATAGTTACAGTTCTACCAGCATCATCAACCACCGTAACAGGGAAATCTTGAGCATTAACAACCCCAACATATCCACCTAAAAGAATTCCAACCATTAAAAGTGTTAATAGACAAACTCTTTTTTCCATAGTTTCACCCAATATATGGTCGGATAAACCGTCCATATATATTTATTCTTAAAAATTTAAAGGTAACCTGTTTGGGATTTAATTTTAAGGGTGCTGGTTTAGGTTTGGTGGAGGATTTTCTGGTTAAAGTTGTTGAGGTTTTGGATAGAGTTGTTAAGGATTATTCTTCTGTTGAATCCATTTTACTTTCTGGTGGGGTTGATACATCTGTTTTGGCTTGTATGTTTAGGCGTTATTTTAATTTTCATGCTTTGGTTGTAGGTTTTGGTAAAGATTTTCCAGACCTTAAATATGCTAAACTTGTTGCAAAAAAGTTGGGTTTACCTTTTCATGTTAAAATTTTTAATGTTAAGGAGGCGTTAAAGGCAGCTGAGCAGGTTGTTAAAATTTTAAAAACTTTTGACCCTGTTGAGGTTAGAAATGATATTCCAATCTATGTTGGGATGAAACATTTAAAAAAACTTGGTTTTAATTCGGTGGTTACAGGTGATGGTGGTGATGAACTTTTTGCAGGATATACTTTTCTTTTTAAGTTTAAACCTTCAAAAATTGATAATTGGATAAAAAATATCGTTAAACATTGGTTTTTTGCATCCAAAATTTTTGGGGAAAGTTTAGGTTTAAAAGTTTACCAACCATTTATGGATAAAAGAATGGTAAAACTTGCATTAAAAATTCCGGCAAAATATAAAGTGGTGGAAAAAGATGGGATAATTTATGGGAAATGGATTTTACGTGAAGCTTTTAAAAATTTTTTGCCATCTGAGGTTGTTTGGAGACCTAAAAACCCTATAGAAATGGGAAGTGGAAGTATTAGGTTAGCTGATGTTTTTCATGTAAACCAAAAAGAGTTTTCTGATTTGTCAAAAATTGTAAGATTAAAAAGTATGGAGCAAGCTTACTATCTAAAACTTTATCTTAAAAATGTAGGTGAAATTCCAAAACCAAAAATAGGAGAAAAACAATGTCCAAATTGTGGTGCAGGAATAAGGAAAAATTCAAATTTTTGTAGAATTTGCGGAACCTATTTAGTTTAAAAACATTTTGGATAACTAAGATTTTTTTGAAAAATTGGTTAGCCCTATGTTTGTTTTTCAAATTTTTCTATGTATTGAATTAATCCTTTAACATTGTTTATTATGAAGAATCTTTCTCTTTCAAAACTTGAGGTTTCTAGTTTTTTGAGTAAATTTAAATCTTTGTCTTCCTCAAGAATCTTTTTAAATATTTCTTCTTCGGTTTTTTGTTTGTGTTTCTTAACAATTCTCAGCCAAAGATTCAGCTTTTCCTTGTAGAGAAGAAGGTTTTGAATTTTTTTAGTAAAACCAAAATGTGAATAACATAGAATTTTCGGGTTTAAGGCTACCAATCTATCAATGGACCTTAAGTTTTCATTTAAATTAAAACCTGGAGGTGGTGTTGAAGGTCTGAGAAGACCCAGTTCTTCAAGATAAACACCTCCAACCTCCCCAACAAATAAAATACCATTCTTTTCTTCATAGAAGCTTAAATGGTGGGGTGCATGGCCTGGTGTATCAAAAACCTTAATCTTAATTCCACCACCAAGATAAAGGTTTAATTCATCAGTCCCAACCAAAATTTTTTCTGGTTGTGTTGGTTCCACTTCTCCGTATTCTTCAGCAAGCCTACCCAAAACTAGTTTGGTGCTTTCCCAAAGTTTTTTTGGATTCGACATGTGAAACGCTCCTTTACTATGAACAACAAGCTTTGCGTTTGGTAGTTTTTTCAGTAAACTGCCAGCTCCACCAGCATGGTCAATATGAATATGGGTAAGCATAACGTAGGAAACATTTTCCCGGGGAATTTTAAGTCTATCTAAGGCGTTTAGAAGGTTTTGGATAGAACATGTTGGACCAGTATCTATGACTGCTGTTTTTTCACCCATAACAATGTAGGAGGCAATAAACTTTTCAAATCCTTGAATTGGAGGTTCTAGGTTAACCATATAGACATTATCAAGAACTTTTCTTATTTCCACGGTAAAATATTACCTTAAATGAATTTTTAACCTTTACCATAAGCCTTTAACATGATTTATGAGGGATGAATCAAAGATTAAATGGTGGGCCGGGAGAGATTTGAACTCTCGACCTTTCGGTTTCTACTACATGCATATTATCAGCCGAACGCTCCAACCAAGCTGAGCTACCGGCCCTTTTTTACTTCTACATTTTTTTATATGGTGGTTTCTTATTTGTTTTTTGGGAATTACCCTTAAAGGCCTTTTAAGAAATGGTTTTAGATTTTCTTCCAGAGGACTGCTAATACACCAAAACCAACAGCAGATACAAGAGAAAGAATAAACCAAAACTCCAAACCTTTAAACAACCCCCCAAAACCTGTTTAAACGGAAGCTTAAAATAAAGTATGAAGATTGAAATCTAAAAATGTTAAACAGAAAGAAAGGTTTAAACTGTTAGTGTCCTAGGACTTGGAATCCTTGAGTTGAATGACCTATTATTTTTTCTTTCCCTTAAACTCAGTATTTTATGGGTAGTTATGCCATATAAGATTAATTTTTCATTAAAAAAGGCTGAAAATAGGCTTAAGTTTTAATCTTCATACTTTGAAGGCTTATATTCTATCATCCCAAATCCTGCGGTTCGACCACCATCCACATACCTTAACAGTTGAATCTTAAAAAGAGAATTGAAAGTAAGTAAAAGCAACAGCCACAGAATCTCAGAATCTCAGAAAGAGAATTAGAAGTTTCTTTTGTTTAAACTAGATTTTTTGTCAAGATACTTGATTTGTTTTGACTGTTAATCAAACCAACAATTTTTTTCAACATCCTTTTTTGTTGCCTTATTCTAAGTTAAAATTTATAATCTTTAATGGGTTACTAACTGGTTTGTATATTTTGTTATTCTTTCCTCTAGGATAGGTTTAAAGTTTTAGGGATGGTTGAGAAAGTTTAAGGTTATTTTACCGTTTCAGTCTAAGAATAGTTTTTTGATATAGTCTTCTAATCGGCCACCATAACTATAAATGGTTAACATTCCAAAAATTAGGAAGGTGAAACAAAACCTTTAGAGCGTAAGGATATAGGGTATTAAACTTATGGGATTGATGCCCGGGGCAGGACTTGAACCTGCGACAACCCGGTCTTCAGCCGGGCGCTCTCCCACGCTGAGCTACCCGGGCTCTTCATAATGTATACTACCAGTTGTTGTAGTGGCAGAATTTCTATGCTTGAGGTTAAAAATCCATGGACCAAATTGAATGCTAGAGTTATCGGTAAATGGCATAAAAAAATTAAAAAAGATAAAGTACTGGAAAAAATCAGCCTTTATGAGGGAAAAAAGGAGCCTAATCTTTGGATAGTTGTTCAACCACCAATCGTTCATGTTTCATGTAAAAACTTAGAAACAGCTTCAAAACTTGTTGTTTATGCAAGAAATTCTGGATTTAAAGAATCTGGAATTTTCTTTGCAAACAGTAAACGTGTAATGGTTGAAATTAGGTCTAGTGAAAAAACAAGCATACCTTTAGTTTTAAATGGTAAAAAAATGTTAAACGAACAGAATTTTAACGAGTTAATTGAATACCTAAATAATTTATTAGAAAATCTTAAACTTAAAATAGAAAGATTGGAGAAAAATTTTTCAAACCTACAAAATTAATCAGTTTTGGAGTTTTTAGCAACAATGGATGTTAAAACTGTTGAAAAACTTATTTTTGAAATACGTAAAGAACTAAATTTTTCAGTTGAGGTTAAACCTAAAGTTTTAAAGGCTTCATTAGACAAAGAAAAAAATCTTATGTTTTTGGTTGTTGCAGATAGACCGGATAAAGCTGCAACTTTTGGTCCTGGTGGTTTAGTTTCAAAAACTTTAATTAAAAAACTTGGTTTAATTGGTGTTAGTGTTAAAGCTCAAACAGATGTTTTAGTTAAAAATTTTAGAATTAAATTAGCTATTGAACGTTTAAAAGAATTAAGTTTAACCCTAAACAACAAAACAAAAACCATCATCGATAAAAAGCTGCTTCCCCTACTAGAAAAAGAATTAAAATATCCTGGAAAAATTTTTGAGGATAATTTTGAAGCTTCCAACAACCATTTGGCTGTAGTTGCTTTTTCAGGTGGAGTTGATAGTTGGGTTACAACAATTCTTGCTAAAAAGGTTGGTTTAAACCCTATAACTGTTTCAGTTTCACCTGGAAAATGGATTTTACCTGTAAAAACAAGAAAACTTATAAATTTTTTAACTTCAACCTACCATATCCCCCATGAATTTTTGGAGGTTGAAATTGAAAATTTTAAAGCTATTTTTAAGGATGGACTTAATGGAAAACTTCATCCTTGTGGTAGATGTAGAAAACTTATAGAAAAAATTGTTGTTGATTATGCTAAAAAGGTTGGGGTTCCATTAGTTTTATTTGGAGATTTACTTCCAACAGGAAATTATTCAGCTCATGTTGTAGATAATATTTTAAGGTTTAATATTCTTGCAGCCTTAAACTTTACAAAATCTGAAACTATCCATTATGCTAAAATGTTTCATCATCCAAAAGCAAGTCTTGTTTATGGTTGTCCAATGTTACGTGCAATCCATAAAAAACATCCACATTTAACTTATCCATCCATCCAAAGAGTTTTAAGAGAGGTTAGAGCTGGATTGTTAGAACCAACTCAAGCCTTAAAATATATTAAAAGTATTCTAACTTAAACTAGGTGGCTGAATAAATTGATTATGGATGGTAGAAGTAACAAGGTAATTTTGGTTTCCCATTGTATCCTAAACTCTAACTCTATCTGTATTGGGCCTAAAACTCCCAGTATTTGGCCTGCTATGATTGATGAAGTTGTTAAATTATTTATGAAATATAAGGTGGGAATTGTTCAACTACCTTGTCCGGAACAATTAATGTACGGGTTTGTTAGGATGGGGGTTTCAAAAACAGGAATTGACACACCTCGATACAGGATGTTTTGTAGAAGAATAGCTGAGGAAGCCGCAGATATTGTTAAAAACTATTTGGATAATGGGTTTAAGGTTGTTGGTTTTTTGGGTAAAAGGTCAAGTCCAACATGTGGTGTTAAAACAACTCAAATAACCTTAAAAGGTAAAAATGTTGAAATTGAAGGTCAAGGAATACTTGTTGAAGAGCTAGCTAAAGCTTTGGAAAAAAGAAAAATAAATTTACCTTTCTTAGACTTTGAAAGAACAGAAGTTGAAGAATGTTTGAAAGCTTTAGAAGAAATTTTAAAAACTTAAAGTATATTTATTCTTCACCAACAATTTTTCTTGGTTTGGTTTTATTTTTTACTGGATGTTTTTCATAAAGCTCTTTTCTACGGGCTTCAAGCATATCTAAAGGTTTCCCAGCAAAATTGGCTGCTGTTTCTAGTTTAACTTTTCTTTTTTTAGCTATTTTTACAGCCTCACCAATTTTTTCCTTCCATTCAAGGTCTCTTAAAAGATGATGGTCAACTATAAACGTATTTAATGGACAATCTTTAATGATTTTAACCATAGCCTTAACAGATTCCTCAAGACTTTTAAAACTAAACCTATAACCTAACATGTAAGTCATAGGTCCATCCAAATAAACAATGTTAGGCTTATTTTCAACTATAAAATCTATTTGGTCTTTAATACTTGGTCCTTCAACATCAGATGTAAAAAGAAATTTTTCTTCCCCATCATCAATCAAAACTTCAACAACAAACCCAAGTTTAGGATTTGTTCCATGATAAACAGGACCGGAAAACTTTAATTTTGTTCCACCAAAAACATATTCTTTCCCATCACAATATTCTAATTTTT
>NJEB01000005.1 GCA_002254975.1 Candidatus Hecatellales archaeon ex4484_218
AAAGCTGAACCTGGAACAAAATATTTGGTTGTGGATAAAGGAATTAAAGGTGATTGGGGAATTGTTGTTGAACCAACAGTTTACAAAGGAAAATTTAGAATTGCGGTAGCTGAAAGAGGTCTTGCGTGGTTACATATAACTGTTAAAGGTAAACCTGCTCATGCAAGTCGACCTCAACTTGGAGTAAATGCAATCATCAAAGCAAACAAAATAATAACTGAGCTGGAAAAATATGGGAAAAAACTTGCCAAAAAAACCCATCCTTTTCTTGGGAATCCAACATGCACAGTTACCATGGTTGAGGGTGGATTTAAAGAAAATGTTGTACCGGATAGATGTAAAATAACCGTTGATAGAAGAATTAATCCAAATGAAACTGTTGAGGGAGCTAAAAAAGAACTGGAAAATGTCCTAAAAAAATTACGGAAAAAAGACCCTAAACTTAAATTTTCAGTTGAGGTTTCTAGAGTTTTTGAACCTGCTGAAATTCCTGCAGACCTTCCTATCGTAAAAACCGTAAGAAAAAATTTTAAGATGGTTTGTGGGTACGATTCAAAACTTTGGGGTGCTCCTTATGCTTGTGATGCAAGAAACCTAATTAATGATGCTGGTATTCCAGCCATTGTTTTTGGTCCTGGAGACCTTGCTCAATGTCATTCGGTTGATGAATATGTTAAAATAAGTGATGTTATAACCGTTACTAAGGTTCTATTGTTGACAGTTTTAGATTTTTTGGTTTAAGAGTTTATAACCTACAAATTAACCATTAAAATGTTGAGAGTATAATGGAAAAAATATTTGTTATAGACTCAGTAATCGGGTTTTTAGCTTTTAACGGTAAAAATAGGATAATTGATAAAGTTTTATTTCCAGAAACACCTGAGAAAGTAGCTGAAAAACTTCTAAAATATTTAAGGTCTAATCTTAGTTCTTTGGCTGTTGAGGTTGGTTTTGTAAGTAAACCTGAGGAATTTTATGATTTTACCCGGGAAGTTTCAACGATTGCAGCAAAACTTAAGGTAAGAAAAGAAGCTATGAAGAGGGATAAAATAATCATTCAACTTATTAACACTTTGGATGAATTGGATAAAACTATGAATCTTTTTGCTGGAAGAATTGGTGAATGGTATGGGTTACATTTTCCAGAGTTAAGCAAAATTATTGATTCTCATGAAACTTATGCAAGACTTGTTAAAAATCTTGGATTTAGAGAAAACTTTACAGTTGAAGAGCTTACAAAACTAGGATTACCTAAATCTAAAGCTGAAAAACTAGCTGAATTAGCTCAAAACTCTATTGGGGCTCCTATGAATGAGGAGGATATGGAATCTCTTCAAACAGTATGTGACCTTTACCTTGGAATGGTTAAAACAAGACGTTATATTTCAGAAAAAATTGAGGAATTAATGGAGGAAGTTGCACCCAACCTTAAAGCTGTTGCAGGTCATACTTTAGGAGCTAGACTTATAGCTTTAGGTGGAGGTTTAGAGGAGCTTGCTAAACTTCCAGCTAGTACTTTCCAAATTCTTGGTGCTGAAAAAGCCTTGTTTAGAGCTTTAAGAACAGGTGCAAAACCACCCAAACATGGGATAATCTTTCAACACCCATTAGTTCATCAATCACCAAAATGGCAAAGAGGAAAAATTTCAAGAGCTTTAGCAGGAAAACTTGCAATAGCAGCTAGAATAGATGTATTCACCGGAATAAATCAAGGTGAAAAACTAAAAGCAGAATTGGAGAAAAGAGTTAAGGAAATTAAAGAAAAATATAAAACACCACCCATAAAACCTAAAAAATTTAAGAAGAAAAGGAAGGGTAAACGTTGAATCATCAAAAAGTTGAGGCTCATGAAAAATTTAATAGAGTTTTTTGGGTTTGGATGGAGGATGGAACACGTAGACTTGCAACTGAAAATTTAGCTCCTGGAAAAAATGTTTATGGTGAAAAACTGGTTAAATTTTATGGAAAGGAATATCGGATTTGGGACCCTTACCGAAGTAAGCTTGCAGCAGCAATTTTAAGAGGGTTAAATGTTTTACCCCTTAAAGAATCCAGTAAAGTTTTGTATTTGGGTGCTGCAACAGGAACAACAGCAAGCCATGTTTCTGATATTGTTGGTTTAACAGGTAGGGTTTATTGTGTTGATTTTGCTGAAAGAGTTATGAGGGAGCTTATAAACAATGTGTGTGCTTATAGACCAAATATGGTTCCTATTTTGGCTGATGCAAGAAAACCTGAAACTTACCGGTTTGTTGTTGAAAAAGTTGATTTTATTTATTGTGATGTAGCTCAACCTGAACAAGCAAAAATTTTAGCTGATAATGCTGACCTTTACCTTAAAAATGGTGGTAAAGCAGCAATAGCAATCAAAGCTAGAAGTATAGATGTAACAAAACATCCCTCCGAAATTTTTAAGCGTGAGATTAAAGTTTTGGAGGATAGAGGATTAAGAAAAATTGAGGCTGTTGACCTTGAACCCTATGATAAAGCTCATAGTCTAATCTTGACCGAATATAAGCCTTCAAGGAAAGGAGGAGGATAAAGTTTGGGTTGGACAAAAGGTTATGACCGATATTTAACCCATATTGATTTTTTGATTAAACGACTTAACATGCATCTACCTAAAAACAGAAAATCTTTACTTCAACTTTTAAGTGAAGACTCTCCTTCTGTGGATGCTGTTGATGGAAGTAAACTTTATTTTAAGAAACAGGATATCGAGGAAGTTTCAAAAATTCTTCCAAAAAAATTTCATGGTTCTTTTATGCTTCCTATACTTATTGTTAGAAGAATTGAGCTTGGTAAAGGTGTTTTTACTGTTATGGGTGGAAAACTTGAAAAACATTTTGTACGGAAAATTTTAGGTTTAACCCAAAAATCTTTTGATGAAATTGAAGGTGGAGAAGTTTATCTTTACAAGGTTCAGGTTCAAGAATTATTGGGAAAACTTGGCTCTTTGATCGTGATTGGTTTTGAAATACCTGACGAGGAAAAATTTTAAAATTCTAGTTTTTTCTGTTCACTTAAAACTTCAAATCTAACTTTTTTAACAGTTTTCCAAGATTTTCTTAAAAATTGCGGATAATCTTTTCGAGTTTTAAACCATTCTTTAAGAAAATTTAAGGTTTTAGGGTCATGAGCATATCCACTTCCAAAATCTCCATAGGCTTCTTTAAGCTTAGAAATTGTTTTATCTCTGTAAACCTTCGCTAAAATTGAAGCAGCACCCACAACGATATATTTCCTGTCAGCTTTATGTTCAGAAATAATTTTAATTTTTTTTGAAAGCATATTTTCAATTTGTTTTCCAAATCTTTTAGCATCAATATCTGATGCATCAACATAAGCTATAGTTGGATTTAACTCCTCAATTATTTTGGCCATAATTTTTGCCTCCAACCAATTAAGCTTAAACATTTTTTTTCCCTCAAAAACAACCTTATCAACCTCATTTGGACTAACCTCCACAATCTTAAATTTTAGGGCTAAAGACCTAATTTTTTCATCTAAATTTTCTCTTTGGGTTGGTGTTAAAAGTTTAGAATCTTTAACCTTAAGCTCTTTTAATTCTTCCATCTTTTCTTGGTTAAAAAGAACACCTGCAATGATTAAAGGTCCAATAACAGAGCCTCTTCCAGCATCATCAACACCTGCAATTAAAAACATTATTTTTACACCATTTTTGATGGTTAAGATTAAGTTTTTCTATTTTTATTTGGTAAAAATTTGTAGATAATAGTTTTGGGAGTTATGGTTATATGCTAACTAATACTAATCTATATATGGTGAAATTTTTCAGAGGCGGATAATGGTTTGGCTAGAAAACATGAAAACCTTGAATACAAAGTTCTCCAAATAATCAAGGAAAGTGGTAGTAAAGGTATTCTTCAAAGCCAACTTTGGAAAAAAATAAATGCAACAAGTCGTGAAGGTTCAAGAATATCTTTAAAGCTTGAAAAAGCAGGTTTAGTTGAAAGAATACGTGAACTTCATGATGGTAAATGGACCTACAAACTTATTGCTAAAAAAAGACTTTTAACCATAGATTCTATCATGGATATTCCATGTGTTTTTTGTGTGGACCAAAATAAATGTGGGGTTGGAAGCCAATTTTCACCAACCACCTGTAAAAAACTTTCAGAATGGTTAGAAAAAATTTCTTATAACCATCAAGGTGAAACTTAAACCTTTGACATGGATTGAAAAACGTAAAAAAGATTTTTTTCATAAAAAAGCTAAAATTGAAGGTTACAGAAGCAGAGCAGCCTATAAACTTTTACAAGCAAACCAAAGCCACCATTTTATAAAACAAGGAGATTATGTGATTGATTTAGGTTGTGCTCCTGGTGGATGGCTCCAGGTTGCAAGTAAACTTGTTGGTTTAAAAGGTAAAGTTTTGGGTGCAGATTTAAAACCTATAAAACCTCTTAACCTACATAATGTTCAGTTTCTGATGGGTGATGTTTCGGATAAAGAACTTCCTAAAAAAATTTTGGATTTGATGGGTGACAAAGTAGATGTTGTTCTTTCAGATTTATCTCCAAAAATTTCTGGTGTTTGGGAATTAGACCATGCACGTCAAATAGATTTAGCAAATTCAGCTTTAAACATTGCAAAATTAACCCTGAAAAAGGGAGGTTTCTTTTTTGTTAAAGTTTTTGACGGACCCTATCTTAAAGAATTCATAGATAAAATGAAAAAAGACTTTTTTGAGGTTAAAATTTTAAAACCTAAAGCAAGTAGACCTGAAAGTGCTGAATTATACCTTTTAGGTAAAAAATTTAAACCTAAAACTGAAAAGTTAAATTAAACATTTTCTAACAAAATTTTTTTGAGAATATTTATTGGTGCATTTGTTTTTAATCCCTGAGGATTAAAATGGGTTGGTGTAACCTTAAATCCCTCTTTCTCCAATTTTTTAAAAATTGATTGGTAGGATGGTGTTGGAATATTAAGAAAATCACAAAGATAACTTAAAACATAATAGGTTGGTTCACCTTCAATTTCTAAAAAAATTTTCCACAAAATTTTATTCAAGTTTTTCCCTAAATCTTTCACATTAGCCAAATTAAGCATTTTTTCCACAAATTTTTTATCCCAAAGTTCCTTTACCCATAAAGGACCAGCAAAATCCATGGTTCCACCACAAATTTCACATGTTTGATTTTCTGGGAATGGTTTGTTGAAAATTTTTCTGTTTAAACAGTTAAAACAATGGTAAATATAACCTAAGCCTGTTAAAGCCTTATCTGCCTTTTTTGCTCCCCTAAAAATTTTAACATAAACTCTTACATAATGGTTGGTTGAATGGCAAAAAACTGGTTGAATAGCCAAATCTATTTTTGCTGCTTCCCTACAAACAAACCCTACAAGGATTCTTACAGCTAACTCATGGTTGTATTCTGTCCGTAAAGGTTTAGCTTCATAACGTCTTAAACAAGCTTTTGAATGAACACCACAAAGTACAGCGGTATCTGTTGCTGTTAAACATAAAAGTCCACCGTTTTTTGTTGCTCTTAAAGCTGAATTTAGGTAAGGAGCTGGGGAGCCAAAAGGGTCCACATCCACAACATCAAACCGCTTCCCCTTACCAGCAAACCTACTTAAAATAAAATTAGCATCCTCACAATAAACCTTAACAGTTTTTTCCAAACCGTTTAAACTAATATTTTTTTGAATAAGCTTGTAAGCTTTAGGGTTAAGGTCATTAACCACAACCTCTTCAACACCCTCAACCTCCTTTGCAAACCTTAAACCTCTAACCCCACAACCAGCTAAAGGTTCACAAACAGTTATTTGATAATCTTTCTCCATCTGAAAAACCTGAACAACCAAAACAGCAAAATCCCGATTTAACTTCATAACCGGATTATAAAAAACGGGTAAAACGGAAGAATAAGTCTTATATTCTTTCTCAAATTTTTTAAAGTTAGGAACATAAAATTCAATTTTTCCTTCCTTAATCTTAGTTAAAGGAAAATCAATTTCCATGAAAATCAAACCTTACCCTAAAAAATTAATGGTTAAGAGAAAAATTTAAGTCAAACCTACATCATTTAAGCAATGACTAAAAAAATAAGAGTATAGCTATTGGTAGATTTGGATGGAAAAAAACTTTGCTAAAAATTTTTTTCAGGAAAAAGTTGAAAAATTAACTTTAATTTTAGAAAAATTAGCTGAAAAAAGTAGTGAAGGTGCTATAATTCTGGTTGAGGGTGTTAAAGATGTTGAAGCTTTAAAAAACATAGGAATTAAGGGGAAAATTTGCTGTATAAAAAATAGGAAAATTCCTCTTTACGATTTTCTTAGCCAATACATAGACATAGATGAAGAAGTCATTGTTTTAACTGATTTTGACCGGAGAGGAACACAGTTAGCTGAGAAAATAGTAAACTACCTTGAAAAAAGTGGTAAACCAGTTAATTTAACATTCTGGTTAAAAATGCAAAATCTTTTTTCCAGCAGCTTAAAAGACATTGAAGGAGTAGCATCCTATCTTAAAAACATTGAAAGAAAAGCCTATAAACATCCATTTTTTGGTTAAAAAAACTTAAAAACAGCCGATGCTTATTTAGAATGGAAAAACTTTAACAATTAAAACTTAAAATGGAGGAGTGTTTCCAAAATTTTTTAGTTTTTGGAGGATGATTGGTTGACAAGCTCAATAACCCCAACAGCAAAATACGTTATTCATGCAAAATTTGAGGTAAATGGTATTGTTGAAAAACCAGATGTTATTGGTGCAATTTTTGGTCAAACTGAAGGTCTTTTTGGTCCAGAATTAGACTTAAAAGAGCTTCAAAAAAACAATAGAATTGGCAGAATTGAGGTTGAAGTTAAAACGGAACATAACAAATCCTATGGAACAATAACTGTAAGTTCAAGCTTAAGTAAAGCTGCAACAGCTATTCTTGCAGCAGCCATTGAAAGTGTTGAAAGAGTAGGTCCTTGGGAAGCAAAAGTTCAACTAGAAAAAATAGAAGACCTTAGAGAAGTAAAAAGAAGACAAATCATCAGAAGAGCTAAAGAAATCCTTAAAAAATGGACATTTGAATCCGTACCTGAAACAGATGAAATTTTAAGAGAAATTTCTGATGTTTTAAAACCATCTGAAATTGTAACTTACGGTCCAGAACAGCTTCCAGCAGGTCCGGATGTTGATTCAGCTCAATCAATTATTGTGGTTGAGGGAAGGGCTGATGTTCATAATCTGCTTAGATGTGGAATAAAAAATGTTATAGCTATTGAAGGAGCAAAAATTCCTGAAACTATCGTCAGGTTAAGCAAGGAAAAACAGGTTACAGTTTTTTTGGATGGGGATAGAGCTGGAGACTTAATCTTAAAGGAGCTTTTACAAACAATAGATGTTAAATATGTTGCTAGAGCACCCCCAAGAAAAGAGGTTGAAGAACTTACATGTAAAGAAATTATGACTGCTTTAAGAGAAAAAATTCCAGCATCAGATATTCGAATGAAATATGCAAGAATTCATGTTCCACCAAAAATAATAGATATTATTGAAAATTTAAAAGGAACATTAGAAGCTGTACTTTTAAATGATAAACTTGAAATTTTAGCTAGAGTTCCGGTAAGTGAGCTTGCTGAGAAACTTCCAGGTGTTGAAGATGTTTCAACTGTAGTTTTTGATGGAATAATAACTCAAAGATTGGTGGATTTGGCTGAGGATAAAGGTGTAAAATATCTTATTGGGGATAAGATTTCTGAGCTTAATAGAAGACCTGTAAAACCTAGACTTTTAACCTTTGAAGATGTAGCCCCCGAATCTCCGGCAGGAGTTTAAACATCCTTATACCGGTAATTTTTATGAAGATAGGTTTACCCACAACCCTTTTCCAAAAAGATACTGTTGAAAATGCTATCAAAAAAATTTTAAAACTTCATCCCGACTGTATAGAAATTGTTTTTGATATACCCCATTTCCCACCAGATAAAAGAAGAAAAACAGAATTTAAAAAAATAAGAAAAGTTTTGGTTGATAACGGAGTTGAATGTTCTGTTCATTCATGTTTTTACGAGCTTAATCTTGGAAGTTTTTACCCTCAAAATAGAAAGTTTGCTCTTAACCAAGCAAAAAAATGTATAGAGTTTGCTAGTTTAGTTGAAGCTAAACTTGTAACAATTCATCCTGGATATTTCCCCATTCGACATGACAAAAAACTTTGGGAAGAAGCAAGAAAAAGGTTTTTTGAAGACCTTAAACAATGTTTAAACTTTGCTTGTAAAATGGGCGTAACAGTATCTTTGGAAAATATCCAATCTAAATATTTTTTCTTTTATAGACTTGAAGATGGTTTAGATTTAGTTAAATTGGTTGATGGTTTAAAGATTACTTTTGATGTTGGACATGCATATATTTGTGAATGTGAAGCTAAAACAAGGTTTCCTGAAAAACGTATTGCAAAAATTGTGAGCGGAAAACTTGGAAAATATATTTCCCATGTGCATCTACATGACAATTTTGGTGTTAAAGATAATCATCTAGTTCCAGGTGATGGAAAAATAAATTTTAAACCTATCATAGATGCTTTAAAAAGAATAAATTTTAGTGGACAAATTATAGTTGAAGCTTGGAATCCCAAAAAACCAGTAAATTTTGGATTTAGAAGTTTAAAGATAACTAAAAAACTTTTAAATTTATAATTTTTTTAGGTTTCCTCTTCACCAAGCTCAATAACACATTCTTCACAAAGATATTTTCCATTAACTTCCACTAACATATCCGACCATTCACCACATGCTTCACAATATCCTGTTAAAGATATTTTTTCGTTTTTAACTGGTATAGAACCAGTTTTAAGTCTTTCAAGAGCAACCTCCAATAAAGCGGGTGTTATGTTTAAAATTTCTGCACTTGTAATTATCCCTACAATTTTTCCCCCTTCCATAACTAAAAGTCTATCAACACCAAACTTTTTCATTCTTTTTGCAGCTTCATCCAATCCAATGTTAGGTGAAACTATAACAACAGGATGACTCATTACCTCTCTATTCTTAATTTTTGATGGAGAAATACTTTTAGCTACAACTCTGCTTGCAATATCTTTTCCAGTAATTATTCCTATAGGTTTTTCTAGCAGGTCAATTACAACCACACTTCCAATATTATGTTCAAGCATAAGCTTAGATGTTTTAAGAACATTCTCGTTCTCAAAAACAGTTATTACTGGTGTTTTCATAACATCTCTAACCTTAATCATTGGTCTTCCTTCACTCAAAACTTTTATCCTCCTTAAAATTATCTTTGAATTTTTAGGCTTAACGTTTACACTAAATTAATAGGGTTCTCAAACATTTAAGGTTATTTTCTTGGAAAGTAGGCTTTACCATAAGGTATTAAAGAAACAAATTTTTCTAATGGAATCTTTAAAATTTTTTCTCTCAAATTTTTAGGTACAAGATTTGCTAAAGCTGCTCTTAACCTAAATGCAACATCTTTTGCTTTATCCTTTCCAGGAAAAATTTCAACAATATAACTTGTTATTTTTTCTATTGCAGACTTAGGTCCAATTAAAATCTCAACTTTTTCTCCGTTAATCTTAACTCCCACAGCAAGTTTTAAAGGAACATTTTTAATGTAATTTTTTGAACCTACAATAAAAAAGGCTCCCCTACCCAAATATTGACCTGAAGGTGCTGATTTGCTTAGTTGTTCAGGTTTAATGTAGTATGCATCCATGGATGAAAACTCATCTTTCCATGCTCTACTATAACAAACAGTAAATTGAGCTGCTTCTTCCAAAGTTTTTTGGTTAGGAGTTTTACCTTGAGTTTTGATGACTGTAAATGGTGCACCAATAAGGTCTGCATGAAAAACGATATCCCATGGTTCTGTGTATCGTTTAATTAAGGCTTCATTTGAATGAGCATCCTTACCTGAAACAACAAGAAAACCTTCTGAAGATTGGAAAAACCTATATTTTTCAAACCATTTTTTTTCAGGAATCTTTTTAGGTTTTTCATGAGTAACCTTAACAATCTCCATCTTACTTTCTAATGTTTGAATTTTTCTTGATGTTTCTTCAAGAAGCTTTTTAATCTTAGATATTTTTTCACGAATTTTTTTTGCTTCATCGTAGTATGTTGAAGCATTCTGATAAATTGTTTTGTTTAGGTTTAACGGTAATTCTGTATCTTCAACAAAAACTTTTAAAATCTTGTTTTTAGGGTCTAAAGACTTAAAAAAAATAAAAGGAGTTTCTTCTTTTAGTTTTCTTTCCAAAACTTTTTTCTCAATTTCTTCCCAGCTTTTTCCATGGTTAACCTCTTCTAAAATGTAGTTGATTAAAGTTTGAATCTCACCTGAAAACCTATAAATTAGGTCACCTAAAAATCTATTTTTTCTTTCTTCTTCCTCCAATTTTTCTAACATGTTTTCCTGTTCTTTAAGAATTCTTTTTTGTTCTTCAAGTTGAATACCAAACCTTTTTTCTTCCTCCATTTTTTCTTTTTCAAATCTTAACCTTGTAAAGTATTCGTCCAAAGCTTCATTGTAAGTTAAATAATACTCTAAATGTTTTCCATTGTAGATGGATAAGGGAAAAGGTAAAACATCTAAAGGTTTTTCATGGTTTAAATAAACAATACAAGGTTGAGGATTATCCCTTCTCCTAAAAATTTCTTTTAATGCATCATAAATTTTTTTAGCCAAAAATTCTGTAAGTTTTTCACATGTTAAACTTTTTTCAACCCCAACAATTTTTAAGATTTCCTCGGTATAAATTCCACCAACTCCTAATATTCTGGTAAGAACCCTAACAAGTTCACCCTTAGATTCTTTGATTTGACTAAAAAATTCTTCAAAACTTAATTTTTCAGGATTTAAACCTGTTGGTGGTGGAAGCTTAAATTTTTCACTACGAAGAATTAATCTATCTCTCATTTTTTTATAGGTTAATGCTTGAACAATTTTTTCTTCTTCATCAACTAGAAGTATGTTACCTTTACTAAAAAGCTCAATAATTAACCTAAAATTTCCTTTAGAGGTTAAGATGTGAAAAATAATTATTCTTTCAAAGTTAGGTTGTTCAACCTTTTTAATTCTACCATTTAAAAGGTATTTTCTTAGGGTTGAGCAGAAAATGGAAGGTTTAACTGGTTTTTTAACAGTATATCTTGTAATATAAACAGTTTTACCAGCCTCAATTATTAGTTGAATTTCTGGTTGAGCTGGTTTATTTAACCTTAAAAGTAAGGTAGAAAAATCTGGATGATATATGTTTTCAATATAGTAGTTTTCCAGTTTTTGGTCTAATTCTTTACATAAAACTGAAATTTCAAGACTTGTTAGACTAGTTTTTTGTTTGAGTTGATTCAACAAATTTCAGCCTAAAATAGTAACTGTTAAGGATGATTTATATATTCTAGTTTACGATAATTTTACCTTAAATATTTAGGTTGGTAGCGGATGGGTTGATGAATCTTAACGAAAAATTATGGTGGTTTAGATATTTTTTTTGGCTGTTGCAATTTACGTTTTAAGCTACTTTATTGCACGTTATCTATGGAAAATTAAACCTGAACAACTCCCTAAAAAAAGAGACTTAGCCCTTTATGGTGTTTTTGCCTATTTTATAGTATGGTTTGTTTTTTGGATACTTTTTTACACCCTAGCAAAAATTTTTAGCTCTTAAAAGTAAATAGAAAATTTTTAGGATTGTTTTTTATAGTTTAAATTGTAAAGATAACGGATATACTCAACCCATGCAGAAAAAAATCCTCTGTCAAATTCTGAGCTTATAAGGTTTTTAGCTCTTTCCTCAAAATTTTTTCTTAGCTTTACAAGGTACTGCTTATCTTGTTGAATCTTGTTAACAAAAACATAATCGTCATCCTTATTTTTTGAGGCTTGAATAATTCCTTCTAAGGCAAGAATGTAACCTTTCCCCCAGCTACCTTTTGAAGTTTTATCTTTAATCTTTTCAAGAATTCTTTCAGCTTCAGCAAAATCCCTGTTTAAAGTTAATTCATAAAATTTTCTAACAAGAAGTTTAGGAACCAGTTTAGACGCCTACTTACACCTTTTTTTCGGGGACATCCTCAATTCCATTTTCAGTAATTCGGAAAAGAACTTCAGCACCTTCAGGTAAGGTTGGACTTACAACCAACTTTGCAATTTTAACTCCTGGAGTTGGAGACTTTCTAAGAAAAACTCTTGTATGACTTGTATGAGCCAAAATATGTCCTCCTGTTGGTTCAATATCTGCAAAAAAGGAATCCGGTTTAGCCATAACTTGATTGGTTACAAATGCTGCAGCATTAAAAGCCCTTGCAAGCCTCATAAGTCTATGTAGATGCTTTTCAAGTTTTTGTTGTCTTTCAGCAAGCATTTCTCTACCAACAAATTCACTTCTAAAATGAGCCACAAGTGAATCTATAATTATTAATCTAACATTATGTTCTTTAAGTTGAGCATCAGCATTATCCAACAAATACATTTGATGGTCTGCTGTTAAAGCTTCAGCATAAACTATCCTGCTAAGAACCTTGTTTGGGTCAAGATTATAACGTTTAGCTATTTGAACAATTCTTTCAGGCCTAAAACTGTTTTCTGTGTCAATGTAAAGTGCTCCACCATCCAATCCTCCTTTATCTTTTGGAAGTTGAACAGTAACACATAGTTGATGACAAATTTGGGATTTTCCACTGCCAAATTCACCGTAAACTTCTGTTATAGCTTGAGTTTCAACTCCACCACCAAGTAACTCATCCAATTTTTTACTTCCAGTTGTAAGTTTTTCAACAGTTTTACGTATTCTCATGTATTCATCAGCCCTCATAAACGGAACAGAAATAATATGTTTTCTTGCCTCAGTAACGATCGCATAAGCAGTTTTTTCACCTAAAAATTGGGTGAGTTCTTTAAGACTTGCTGTTGCAAGAGATTCTATGGTTGAGTATCCCATTTTCCTTAATTTTTCAGCTGTTGCAGGACCAACACCTGGAATATCCTCTATACTTCTATACTTTGGTGGTTCTTCTTCGTTAGATTGGTTACTTTTCAATGTTGAATTCACCAATTCCCCAAAGTAGGTTTAATCTAACTCCTATTTAAGAACTGTTGGATAAAATTAAAGGGGAGAGGGCAATAAAAATATTCTGAAATAAGGATGGGTGGTTTAGGTTGAGGATTTCACAAAAAATTTTGGAAGAGGTTGGAGTTGAACTTTTACGTAGAGCAGCAATTATTTTACCTAAGGATGTTAGAGAAGCCTTAAAATCTGCTTATGAAAATGAAACATCAGCAACGGCAAAAATTGAGTTAAAAAACATGCTTGACAACATAGAAAGTGCTGAAAAACTTGGTAAACCTATTTGTCAAGATACTGGTATTGTTTCTTTTTATATTAAAGCTA
>NJEB01000074.1 GCA_002254975.1 Candidatus Hecatellales archaeon ex4484_218
AGGGTCATGTTCACTTTTAATGTTTGGACCTCTAGGATACATCATAGCAAGTAAAGGTAAACCATATTTTGAAGCTTCATCAACAATTTTACCCATCCTTTCCAGCATGTAGGGTTCCTGAGGAGCCCCCATATTTACATGGATTGAAATTCCATCGGCACCTAGTTTTAAAGCTTGAGTAACACTACACACCTGAACTTTCCAGTTAGGGTCAGGTCCAACCCTCGTACTTCCTGAAAGATGGATAATTAAACCCATTTTTCCAGCATCAACATAGTTGGCTATACCCTTATGAATAACAATGGCGTCAGCTCCACCTTCAACAAGCTTATCGATTGTTTGCTGCATATCCGCTAAACCTTCAACAGGACCTATAGTTACCCCATGGTCCATAGGAACAATAACAGATTTTCCATCCTTCCCAAAAATTCTATTCAACCTTCTTTTTTTACCAATATCCAAAAAATTTCACCTCCTTATATGTACCCTTTTGCTTTAAGAAGTTCAGCATTCAAAACTGAGCATCCTGCAGCCCCCCTAATCAAATTATGACCTAAAACAACATATTTTACTCCATCAAAAACCTCATCTTTTCGAATTCTTCCAACAACAACAGCCATACCACCCCCAGCCATCCTATCCAATCTTGGTTGAGGACGGTTTTCCTCAAATCTAACATGAATGGGGGGTTGAGGGGCTGTTGGAAGATTAAGTTTTTGAGGTTCAGACCTAAATTTAACCATAACATCAACAACATCCTCTGGTTTAACTTTTTCATCAGTTTCAACAAAAACAGCTTCTAAATGTCCATCTATAGTTGTAACTCTATGACAGCTTGCTGAAATTTTAAAGGAGGCTGGTTTTTCAGGTGAACCCATAATTTTTAAGGATTCAGCTTGAACTTTTTCCTCCTCTTTACTAATATACGGAACAACATTATCAATAATATCTAGGGAGGGAACACCAGGATAACCAGCACCAGAAACAGCTTGCATAGTTGAAACTACAACCCTTTTTAAACCAAAATTATCCATGATTGGTTTTAAGGAAAGAGTTAAAATGGCTGTTGAACAATTTGGATTGGTCACAATAGCTCCATCCCATTTTCTTCTTCTTCTTTGCTCATCAACTAAAATATGATGCTCCCAGTTTACTTCAGGATTTAAAATTGGAACATCAACCTCCATTCTATGGGAGCTTGCATTACTTAAAACAATAAAACCTTCTCTCGCAAACTCCTCTTCAACTTTATAGGCTACATCTGCAGGTAAAGCTGAAAAAACAACTTCAACATCTTTATCTTTTAACTTTTTTGGGTTTAAAGGTTGAACCTCCAAATTTGCTGTTTCCTCAGAAAATTCCATTGGGAAACCTCCTCTAACAGCTTCAGAATATTTTTTTCCAGCAGACCTTTCAGATGCAGCAACAACCTCCAACCTAAACCATGGATTTTTCTCTAAAAGCTGAACAAATCTTTGGCCAACCATTCCTGTTGCACCTAAAACTGCAGCTTTAATTTTTCCAGTCAAAAAATCACCCCCCAAAACTTGGTTTATTTAAACTTTCCCGTATTAAACTGTAAGCTTTATCCTTATCATCCCAATGAACAAAAACTCTAACAGAATTGCTTATGGTTAACAAACCATAAAGATTTATACCTTCTTTAGCTAAAGGTGCAGTAATCCCATCAACAATACCCGGAGTTTTTTCTAGTTCATGACCTGAAACAACAATTAAAGCTAAAGGTTCAACACTATGAATAGCTTTAGCAACTTTTTGAGTTTTTATTAAATTATGAATATTTTTAATAAGTTTTGAAGAATCTTCAACATAAAGAAGAAGAGATGGGGATGCTAAAGTTAAACCTAAAATTTTAGTTTTAACAGGTAAAGCTTCAGAAAAAATTTTTAGTAAAGCTTCCGGAGTTGAAACTTCTTTTCCAACTATTGTTAACATTGAAACAGGTTTGGGGTGAAGTAAAAATCTTAAACCAACACCCAATTCACCTTTTATTATTGTTCCAGCCATCAAATCTTCATTAAAACCAACAACTCTAAGAGTTAAATGGTTGGTTGCATATTTTAAGGTTCGAGGATGTAAAACCTTAGCACCCGCAGAACTTAAACTAAACATTTCCTCAGCATCCAAAATATCTATTTTTGATGGTGTTGGAACCTTTTTTGGGTCTGCTGAAAGAACTCCGCCAACATCTTTCACAAAAACAACTTCATCAACTTCAAGACATCTACCTAAAACAACAGCAGTAATATCACTTCCACCCCTACCTAAAGTTGTAACCTTCCCTTCAGGAGATAAACCAACAAAACCAGGAACAACAACAACCAAACCCTTATCCAATAAAGGTTTAACTTTTCTTCTAACAGCCCTCAAAGTTTTTCCTAAATTAACTTCAGCATTTCCATGTTTAGAATCCGTATAAATAGGCCAAAATTTTTCATCAGCTGGGTCTAATCCAACAGTTTTTAAACCTAAAGATTTTAAAGCTGAAACCATCAATCGGGTTGCTGTTCTTTCACCCATCGATAAAACTTCATCTAATTCTTCTTTTGAAATTCTACCTAAACTTGCTTCTGTTGCTGTTTTTAATAAACTATCAGTTACACCTGTTAAAGCTGAAACAACAACCACTATTTTTTTTCCGTTTTTTACTTCAGCCTCAATTTTTTTTGCAGCTAAACCAATGTTTTGAGGATTGGAAAGACATGAACCACCAAATTTAACAACTAAACTTTTAGCCACCAACAAAACCTCCAAAAAATTCTACAAAATTTAGAAGTAAAGCATAAACTGGAAAAAAATCAGAGAAAATTTGAAGTTTAAAAATCTTAGATAGGGTAAATTTACTGTTAGTCGGTGTAAACACAAGTCCTCCTGAAAACGTAAAGCCTCCTATTCACCACCATACAACCCCATGTTCGAAATCTATAATGCATACCATTAACTATATAAGCATTACGATTAAAGACCTTATGAATTTGTAATTAAACTTTTTATTATTCAAACCTCGGAATGATAATGGAGGTCCTGAAGATTGGATAGTCCCTTATAATTTTTATGGTTTTTCATCTTTATAAGGAGGTTAGTCTTAACATTGTTTTTGAGGTTAAGTTTATGGATGAGGATATAGTAATTAATTGTAAGGTTATTTCTATCCGTCCCCATTTTGATGCTTATGGAAATGAGTTTGTTTGTGTTGAGTTTGGTGTTGAAGCTCAAAAACCTCCAACAATAATGCCTGTTCCAACCAATCTTCCACCAGAAGTTTCAGCAGTTATACCTATCATCAGCCAACTACCCAAAATGTTTTCCCATGGAAAAGTTTACAGTCATAGATTAACCATTTTTTTATCCAATCAAGAATGGGAAAAAATGGGACGTAAATATCAGTATAATGATGAAGTTGAAATAAGAATAAGCAGGAAAGATGGAACAATAAAAATAGTTCCCTTATAAAAGTTTCAACTAAAACTAAACATTATGAAGAAGTAAAGTTAAAGTTTGGTAGTAAAGTTATAACCTTCAAAAATTCTTAAAAGTACTTTGTTCATTGTCTATTCTCTGATATGAAGACCAAAAAGTCTGTAAATTTTCAAGAATACTTTAAATTTGACTAATTTACTGATAAATTCTGTAACATTTTTATCTATTTCATCAAGCTCACCATATCTATCTCTTAATATTTTTTTAATTTCACCTACAGTATGTTTTCCGTTTTAATATTTTTTTAATTTCACCTACAGTATGTTTTCCGTTACATAGTTCCCATATTTCTTCTCCAGCACCTAAAACCTCATATAAGGTTCCTTTATCTGAATGGAAAAGTAAAAGTTCCGGTCCTTTTCTTTCCAAAACTTTGCTGTTTTTTTGAGGAATTAAATCATCTAAGTTTTTTAGTTTCATTTTACGGTTGTGTTTTTAGTTCATCCTAGATAAATCTTTTAGTTTAGGTCTTAACTAAATTTAGGTTGTTATGAAAAAGTTTTATGTTAAAGTTTATGATGCTGTTGTAAGTATTTCCACAAACTCAAAAAACATAGTTGATGAATTAAACAAGGATGTTGGGAAATATTTGGAAAAAAATGTTGGTTATGTTGATGGTAGCATAAAAATGGTTGAAACTAAAGGAAAATTTCCCTTAAAAATTCCTGAATATGCTATTAGAGAATCTTTTCTACCACCAGATTCAGCATCCTACGTATATTCTGGTTTAAAATTTTTGGAGAAAAAAAATCAACGGATTGTTAAAGCTGATTGGAAAAACAACAGGATTGTTGGATATTTTAGGCCAAAATATAAGGTTTCAAGTCTTATTCGCTTTTTGTTAAAATGGGTTATCATAAGAGCTCTTGAAAACCATCAAATTTTTTATATTCATGGTTCAGGAGTTGCCAAAAATGGTTCAGCCTTACTTTTTATAGGGCCAACAGGTTTTGGTAAAACTTCAACTTTAATAACGTTTTTACAAAATGGATACAAGCTTATTACCGATGATACTATTCTTATTCGTAATAATGAAATTTTACCTTTCCATATGAGAAGCATGATTCATAAAGATATGCTTAAACGGTTTCCTTTCTTAAAAAAGAGTATAGGCAAAGAAAGTACTTACATTGCATTACCACCTCAAAAAGGTTGGTTAGTAAACTTAGAAAAAATTTACCCAGTTTTTTATGGTAAAATAAAATCCGCATATCTTTTCTATATTTATGTGTGGAATTCTAAAAAAACAAAGCTTGAAAATATTTCAAAAAAAGAGATGGTTTCAAGACTATTATACACTTATTTTAATGAAATAAGTAATTCGGTATGGTTTGGTTGGGAAAAAGAAACTTTAACAAAAAAACTTTTTTCAACTTATGCTTCCTTTGCTGAAAACGTTGAATGTTATAGATTATTTGTAGGTTCTTCTTCACTTCAGCTTTTAAAAACTGTGGAGGAAATTGTTTAATGCAGGTAAGCGTCATAATTCCAACTTACAATTCAGAAAAAACTATAGAAAAATGTCTTAATTCTTTTTATATACAAACATATCCTCCATCAGAAATCATTGTTGTTGATGGAAATTCTGCTGATTCAACAACAGAAATCGTAAAAAGGTTTTGGGATGTAAAGCTTGTAGTTAACAAAAAATTTCATAGCCCTGGGTTTTTAAGAAATTTAGGAGCTAAGGTTGCTAAAGGAAATATTCTTCTTTTTTGTGATTCAGATTGTATAGCAGATAAAAAACTTATTGAATATTATGTTGAATCATTTCTGAGTAGAAAGGATATTATTGGAGTAAAAGGAACTATTAGGCCAGTTTTTAAAAACATGGTTTCAAATTTTGTTCAAAAACAACTTTTAGCAATGGAATGGTTAAACAACTTAAACAAGGATGGAACAATCAAAACTTTTTTTAATACTGCAAATTTTGCAATTTACCGGTCTATTTTTCTTCAAACAATGTTTAGGGAAGACATGGTTAGTTGTGAGGACACAGAATTTTTTATAAGGTTAAGTCAAGATAAAAAACTTAAAATTTTGTATGAGCCTAGAGCTTTTGTTTACCATTATCATCCAACAACTATTCATCAACTTTTTAAACAACAAAAATGGCATGGAGAAGGTATTGTTCAACTAGTAAACATTACCGGAAAAAAACTTTTAGAGTATTTTACCGTTTTCCCCCCAATAAGATATGTAACAATATCTAAAAATCTGCTTTTAAAGGCTGTTTTTGAAGATAACAGACTCCTATGCAAAGGATGTAGAATGGAAAAAATTCAAAAATGTACAATAAAAGTTAAAAAACTTTCAAAAATAAAAATTAAGTCTGAAATAAATCTACATAGGTTAACTTGTCTTGCAGTAGCTGCAGGAATTCTTAAACAAAGAACAGGTGTTGATTACAATTTTTCTTTATAATTAAACATCAAAAATTGAGTGTTAAAAATGGGTAAAAATAGTTTAAAAGTTGGAGTTGTGGGTTGTGGAGAAATAGCAAAAAATGTTCACATACCAATTTTTAAGTCTTTAAAAGATGTTGAAGTTGTTGCTGTTTGCGATAAAAATAAAAGTTTGGTTTTTGAAACATCCAAAATTTTCAACATACCTAAAGCATATACGGATATTGACAAAATGTTGCAGGATGAAAGTTTAGACCTAGTATCCATATGTACACCTCCACAAACACATTTTAACCTTTCAATTAGAGCTATGAGTTTTGGTGTTCATGTATTAGTTGAAAAACCTATGGCTTTAACATTAAAAGAAGCAGAAAAAATGGTTACAGTTTCAAGAAAAAATAAGGTTAAACTTTGTATAGCCCACAATTTTTTGTTTAATCCAGTAATACAAAAATCCAAAAAAATTGTGGAAAAAGGAATTATAGGTAAAATTATCAATGTTGAAGTAAACATTTTTTCAAAAATTAGCGGAAAACTTGCCAATCCAAACCATTGGTGCCACCATCTTCCAGGAGGAATAATTGGTGAATATGGGCCTCATGCCGTTCCTTTGAAGTTGATATTTTTGGGGAAAAAGGAACTTTTCACCTAGATATTTATCCGTTTCCAAGAATTTTTAAAGTTGGAAAAGAAAATCTTTATCCTCTTTTAACTATAAAAGAGGACCTCTTTAAAATAATCCAAACTATAGCAAGTTTTCCCAAGGTTCTACTGACAAAACCTGTAAGCCAAATTTACAAAACCCATAAAATCCTTATTCAGATGTTTGTTGAAAGTATAAGAAAAAATGGTAATCCGCCTATCACTGGAGGAATCATTAAAACAGGTGGGTTTACTAAATTTTTCCGATAAGTAGGTTAATCCCTGTTTTTAAATGTTGAAGTTTTAATTTTTTCTCTTTTCTAAGGAAGTTTAAAATATACCTTGGGTTTAACGATATAGACCTTATTATCCTTTTTTTCCAAGCTTCCAT
>NJEB01000075.1 GCA_002254975.1 Candidatus Hecatellales archaeon ex4484_218
AAAACTAGCCAAAAATATGTTTAACATGTTTACTATTTAAATTTGCTGCAACAAAAAGCTTAATTGAAACCTTAACCCGTATCCTTTTAGACCGAAACCATCCATCCCCCAAAATCCGCGGGACGGAGTCCAACCTAGGAAGCGTCCACTCCTTTATGGACGCTATCAATGAGGGAGGATAAACCCAGCCGTGGAACAATAGGGGGGTGGAGGCGGCAAGAGAGGGTTAAAAAGCCTGGTACGAGAGAGCTTAGCTTAGGTGAGCGTAAAGCTCAACGATGAGGCTAAGTGTTAGTTATCCAGGCGACAACCTTGAAACCGCCAATCATATTTTTAGGGTAAAGATTAAGTTAGGCTTTTTCTCTAAGATTTTTGTTGGATGAATTAAACATGAGAAGTAAGGGAAGGTGTCTTGTTTGGATTTGGAGGAAAGATTATGGCTTGTTGAAAGAAATTTGGAGGAAGTAGTTACACATGAGGAGCTTCGTCAACTTTTAGAATGTGAAGCTAAACCTAAAGCTTACTGGGGTTTTGAACCTTCTGGATAGCGGTTAAACCCTTTTTTAGGGTTTACCGCCCAGAATGATGCATATTGGTACTGGACTTGTTTGCGGTTACAAAATTTTGGATATGGTTAAAGCTGGATTTGATTTTACGATTTTATTGGCTGATTGGCATGCATGGATAAACAACAAGTTTGGAGGAGATATGGAAACCATCAGATTTTGTGGGGAATATTTTGTTGAAGCTTTTTCATCTATAGGTTTGACACCGGATAAAGTTAAGTATGTTTGGGCTTCAGACCTTGTGAAAAAGGAAGGTTACTGGGAAACAGTGGTTAAAGTTGCTAAAAAATCTAACCTGTCAAGAATTATTCGATGCTTACCTATAATGGGTAGGGAGTTAAACCCTAAAGATGTGGAAGCAGCCTACTTATTCTATCCATGTATGCAAGCTACAGACATTTTTATGTTAAAACTTGATTGCGCATGTGCAGGAATGGACCAACGTAAAGCACATATGTTGGCTAGAGATACTGCTGAAAAATTATCCATAAAAAAACCTGTATGTCTTCACACTCACCTTTTGCTTGGTTTAGAAGGATTTTCAACAAAACCTCAAACCCAATATGATGAAAATGAAATTTTAAGTCTTCAAATTGGAACTAAAATGTCTAAAAGTAAACCTAAAAGTTGCATATTTATTCATGATTCACCAGAAGAGATTAAAAACAAGATTAATTTAGCTTATTGCCCACCTAGACAGGTTGAGGGAAATCCTGTTTTAGAAATTGTTAAACATATCATTTTTCCGAAACAAGAAAATTTTTATGTTAACCGGGAATCAAAGTATGGTGGGCCTATCGAATTTTCAAGTTATGTTGAGGTTGAAAAGGCTTATGTTGAGGGTAAACTTCATCCCTTAGACTTAAAAAACAATGTTGCTGAGGCATTAATAAAGATACTTGAACCTGTACGTTACCATTTTAAAGGTAAAGAAAAACTTGTTGAAAAAATAGGTCAACTTTAAACAAAAAATTTAAACCTAAAATTTTCTATTAAAGAAAAAATCGTTATGAATAGAATTATTTTTTTAACAGGAAGACCTGGTATTGGAAAAACAACAGCCCTAAAAAATATTGTTTCAATTTTAAGGGAAAAAGGTTATGTTGTAGGTGGAATGGTTACATCCGAGGTTAGAGAAGCAGGAAGAAGAATAGGTTTTGAAATAACAAATTTAATGAACAATAAGAAAGGATGGTTGGCTAATCTTCATGGAGTAGGCCCTAGACTTGGAAAATATAGGGTTAATCTTAAAGATTTGGTGGATGTTGGTGTAAATGCGTTGGAAGAAGCTATTAAAGAGGCTGATGTTATCGTAATTGATGAAATAGGCCCCATGGAGCTTTTTTCCGAAGAATTTAAAAAAGTTGTGGAAAAAGCTTTAGAAAGTGGTAAACCTTTGGTTGGAACAATACATTTTAGGGCTAAGGATCCTTTAATCGAGAAAATTCGGAAAAATAAAAACGTAAAAATTTTGGAGGTAACCCTTGAAAATAGAAGATTTCTTCATTGGAGAGTTGCTGAACTGTTAGGTTTAACGTAACCTATTTAAGCTTGTTTTTGGAAAGATACTAGAAAAGTTGGGTTGGTTGGTGATGCCCCGCCAATTTTAAAAACGTTTGTGGCGTATCTTGGCCCAAAAGGAACCTTTAGTGAAGAAGCAGCCAAAAAATATTTTTCAAACCTAAAAAATGTTGTTTACCTAGATTTTTCGACAGTTCAAGATGTTTTTAAAGTTGTGGAAGAAGAAAAAGTAAACTATGGGGTTGTTCCTGTTGAAAATTCTATTGAGGGTTCAGTAAATCTAACTTTAGATTTGCTTTACAAAACAAAACTAAAAATTGTTGGTGAAATAACAGAAAAAATTGAACATAATCTAATAGTAAACCCTTCCACAAAAAAATCAAATATAAAAATTATTCTTTCCCACCCGCAGGCTTTAGCTCAATGCCGAAGTTTTTTGATGGAAAAATTTCCAAAAGCAAAATTGGTTGAGGTTGAAAGTACTGCTTTAGCTGTTAAAAAACTTAAAACTTTAAAAAATGCTGCAGCTATTGGAAGCCAGTATGCTGCTAAAGTTTATGGGATGAAGATTTTAGCTAAAAATATCGGGGATTTTAAAAATAATTTTACTAGGTTTTTGGTTGTTGGATGGAAAGATTCTGAAAAACCTAGTGGAAACGATAAAACTTCTTTAACTTTTTCATTAAAAGATGAGCCTGGAGCCTTATTTAGAATTTTTTGTAGGCATTTTTAAATTCCGGGTCTTCAGCTAGGAATTTTCTTGTTTCCAAGAAAAACTTAGAAAATTTTTCTTTTTCTTTGTTTAAAACAATTTTTTTAAGGTTGTTAGCATGGTTAAACAATTCTTCCATTACTTTTATAAAATATTTGTTTTGGGTTTGGATGGATGCATAAAGGTTTGGGTCTTCCTGTACAACACTTTCAGCAAGAATTAGTTGTAGATTGAAGGTTGTTCCTCCAAAATCCTTAATCTTTTTTATGTTAAAACCACTTGTTGAAAGTGTTTTTCCAAAAATAATGTTTAGGAAGTGGGGTAAGGCTAAGGTTAAAGCAACCATTTTATCATGAGTTTTAGCATCTTTAACCCAAACAATTTTAGCACCAGAATCGAGAAAAGGTTTTAAAACAAACTTTAAAACTTCAATTTTTCTTGTAACTGGAATGGTAAGAATAGCTTTATCCTTAACAGATTTTGCACCAGGACCAAACATTGGATGCAAACTTAAAGTATGAATGCCAAATTTTTCAGCTTTTTTTAAGGCTGGTAAAACATCATGTTTAATAGAAGCAACATCAAAAAGGATAGCCCCCTTTTTAAGGTTTTTAGCAACCTCCAAAATAATTTTTGGGGTTACCTCAATAGGGGTTGAAACTAAAACCATACCAACATTTTTCACATCTTCAACATAGTTTAAACTATAATCTACACCAAGACTTTTAGCAATTTTTTTTGTTTTAACCGGATTTCTACCATAAATTTTTACCTTAAACTTTTTATATTTAAAAAAATTTGCAAACCATTGACCCATCTTTCCGGTTCCGCCAATAATTAAAACATTTTTTTCCAAAAATTTCCACCAATCTTTTTAAGGTTTAGTTACAAAATAAAATCTAAAACTTTTCTAAAAATTTTTATTCTAAAATTCTACAATCATTCAAAACAAGCCTAATTTTTGGTTTTCCGTAAGTTTAACCAAAGAAGTTTAAGAGGATTTTTGTTTAAGAAAACTTGGAAGTTGATTTATTCCATCAGCTATTTTTGAAAGTTTTTCTTCCAAATCTTTACTTGGAACTATGTATCTTCGTGGGTAAGGAATTTCTATTCCATGTTTATCAAATTCTTTTTTGATTTCTTTTAGTAGGTCTCTAGCCATCATAAAGGCTGTTGGTTGGTCTTTAGCTCTGGAAAGTAATCTAAGTGTTATTCCTGAATCTGCAAACTCCATAACAACAACGTTAGGAAGATTACCAATGGGTAAGCAATCCGGATGTTTTTTTGCAACATCAACCATTATTTGCATTGCTTTTTCCAAATCTGACTCATAACTTACCTGAACAAAAACAGGAACAAGCATTGTAGGGTCTTCTGAAGTATAATTTGTAATAACTTCACTTTGTAAAACGGAGTTTGGAACTATTAAACGACGGTTATCCCATGTTCTTAAAACAGTATGCATAAGCCTAATATCTTCAACAAAGCAAAAATCACCTCTAAACATGATAGCATCCCCTATCCTAATTGGTTGAGATACTGAAACAATAACTCCTGAAATAATGTTGGATAGGCTTGATTGAGCAGCAAGACCAACAACTATAGATGCAAACCCTGCAGCAACAAAAATAGATGCAACAACCCCTCCAGCTTCAGGGAAAGCAGTAAATATTGAGGCAGCTAAACCTATCAAAACAACAACGGAAACAGCTAATCTTCTAGCAAACCTATAAGTTGTTTCAAGTTTAGGTTGTTTTTGAATGATTGCTTGAAAAGCTTTAGCAACAACCTTATTCAAAAAATAGGCAACAACAAAAGTCACAGTTAAACCTACAATAAAAATTATTATAGAATTAAAAAATTCTTCAGTTAAAAATTCCATGGTGGAAACCTTTACAAAAATCTAGTTTCATCTCCTAATAAACCTTAAACATACAAAAAATGGGGGAAACAACATTCATTAAAATTAATATTTAAGTTGGTAACAGCTACAAATAAACATTCATATTTCAAAATTTAGGCTAAGAAAGTGAAGGAATAAACAAAAATTCAAAAAATTTTTTGTTAAAACTAGGTTTAACAGTTTACCCTAAAAAATTAGGTAAATTTTTGCTGGGATGGAATAGGTTTGTAAGGTTTGTTTTCTGAGAGTTCTAAAGCTTTTTTTGCTAAATTTAGGTCTTTAGGTGTAACAACTCGGGAAAATTTCCAAGGATTATTTGGAAGCCCGTTATTGTAGATAAAAATGCACCATTCACGTTTTTTTGGATAATACCCCTCATCTTCATGCCAGATATGAAGGATAAGAAAAACTCCCTTGTTTCTTCTAACCCATTTTTTTAGCTCCTTATATGCATCATCAATTCTTCCAGTTTTAACTCCACATCCAAGAGGTATTAAGGTTGAATCTTCTCTTAACCTAAACAGGTAATAACAACCCATACTGAAAACCACCAAAAAAATGTTTAGGGTTAAATTTAAATTTTTTACACGAAACCATGATAAAGTATCGGATAAAAATTTAAATTTAAATCTTCTAGGGAGAAAAGTTTAAGGCTTAGAGGATAAAAACTATTTTGGTTATGCTTACAGGGTTTCTTTGGCTTGAAACCCTGAAAATGTTTTTAGCTTCAGGTAAACCAGTTCCATGGAGTTTTGTTCATTCATGGAATTGTATTAACTGTGGAGAATGTTGTAAAAGATATGTTGTTGAGCTTGATTGGGAAGATTGGGTAAACATAACACGTTTTTACGGTCAAGAAGTTACAACTCCAAGTTTAGGTTGTTTTAAGCTTAAAAAAAGAAGTAATGGGTCATGTATTTTCCTGTATAGGGTAGGAGATAAACAATTTTGCGGTATTCAAAATTTAAAACCAAAATCATGTAAACTATGGCCATTCTATGTTCGTGAAAAACCAGTTTTTGGATTTCCGGAATTAGCCAAATACAGATATGGACATAAAGAATTTTACATTTATGTTGATACTTTTTGTAGGGGATTAAGTTGGGGAATACCAAGCAAACATTTAACAGATAAGATTTTACCAGAAATTGTTGAAATTAAGCTTGGAAAAAGAATTAAACAAACATTTTCAACAGCAAGAATCTATCAACCTAGTTATCAAACAACTAATTTTCTTAATCAAACCTTAAGTAGGAATCCAAAATTTTCATTTACAGAGCAAGTTTTATAACTAACTTTTAGTTTTAAACTTTTAAGTTTTTATTTTATGAGGGATTTTTTCTGTGAAGTTTAGTTTTATGGCTACAACAATAACAGGTTTTGAGGATGTAGCATCTGCTGAAGTTAAAAATCTTTTAAATGTTGAAACTAAACCAAATCATGGTCGCATTTTTTTTGAAGCTGGATTTGATGCTGTTTATAAGGTTAATTTGGGTGGAAGATGTATTCATAAGGTTTTTCTTATCCTAACCCAAACAAAATTTAAGAAATTAGAAGACTTATACAAAGAAACAAAAAATATTGATTATAAATGGATAATCTCACCTAACCAAACTTTTGCTGTTAGGGTTGAAAGACATGGTAAACATTCTTTTACAAGT
>NJEB01000076.1 GCA_002254975.1 Candidatus Hecatellales archaeon ex4484_218
CTGCCAAAAGCATTCCTTACAACCTTTATATTCATTAAACCTAAAAGTGGCTGTTCAGTAACCCCAATTTTAGCATCATAAACCTCTTTAGCAAGTAAAACAAGTCCAGCACATGTTCCTAAAACAGGTAATCCATCTTCAACTATCCGGATAATCCTATCCATCAAACCTTTTTCTTTTGTAACTCTTCCAATAGTTGTGCTTTCACCACCAGGAATAACCAGTCCATGAACATTTTCAAGTTGACTTAAATTTTTAACAATAACAACAGAACCTTCTAAATTCATCATTTTTAAAGTATCATTTAATGCTTCAACATGTTCAGAAACTGCTCCTTGAATCCCTAAAACTCCAATTTTTAAAGTCAAGTTTAGATTCCTCTTGTTTGCATCAATTGTTCTGGTTTTAAAGTTTTTATGTCAACTCCAACCATAGATTTTTTCTCAGCAACCATTCTTGAGGCTTCAGCAACAATTTCTGGGTTATCCCAATGAGTTGTAGCTAAAACAATAGCTTTCCCCCTTTCTAAAGGGTCCTCAGATTTAAAAATTCCTGAACCAACAAAAATACCATCAGCACCTAACCACATCATTAAGGCTGCATCTGCAGGAGTTGCAATCCCTCCAGCAGCAAAATTAACTACTGGAAGTCTACCTAACCTAGCTGTTTCCTTAACAATTTCAAAAGGAACCTTAAACTCTCTAGCAACATCCATCAACTGTTCATCGTTTGATTGTTGAAGCTCCCTAATTTTACCCATAACAGCTTTCATATGTTTTACAGCTTCAGCAACATTTCCAGTTCCAGCTTCACCTTTTGTTCGAATCATAGCGGCACCTTCAACAATTCTTCTTAAAGCCTCACCTAAATCTCTTGCACCATTAACAAAAGGAACAGTAAACTCCCATTTGTTGATATGGTGATGTTCATCAGCAGGTGTTAAAACTTCACTTTCATCTATCATATCAACACCAATTGTTTCAAGAATTTTTGCTTCCATGTAGTGGCCTATCCTGCATTTAGCCATAACCGGAATAGTTATATGGTCCATAACTTCCTCGATTATTTTAATATCACACATCCTAGCAACTCCACCTACTTTTCTAACATCGGCTGGAAGTTTATCCAAAACCATAACAGCAACAGCACCAGCATCCTCAGCAATTTGAGCCTGCTCAACATTAGTTACATCCATGATTACTCCACCTTTCTGCATTTTTGCAAAACCACGTTTTAAAATAGTTGTTCCATGGATAGGCTTAACTCTCCTCCTAAAATCTTCATGAACGCTCTCCATTACCAAAACACCACCAAAAAACTAGAAAAAGAATAATAAAAACTTTTCAAAACCAGCTAACAATTAAAACAAAAATTAGGACTGTTAATTTTTAGTTTTTCAACAAGTTAACATGCTTTTTTCTTCTTTTTTGTTTTGGCTTTTGTTTTCTTGGCTTTCTTCTTTGCCAAGGTTTTACAACCTCCTAAATATAAAAAAATAGACTTTCATATTTAAAATTTTTTACTTAAATCTTTCTTCTAACCATTCTCATAGGTTTAGATAGTCTAACAGAATAATAGTTTCTTTTCCCAATCCAACTTGAAAGAATTACCCTACCATTTATTCTATCCCTAAAAGAATAATAACCTACTGTAAGAGCAATTTTTCCGTTTTCAGCTTTACATGATAAAACTTTAGCATGACGTTTAAGTCTACTTAACAATCTATAAAGTTCAGCTTTACCTATTGTAGGTAAGATTTCCTTCCAAATTTCTATTTTACTTTTTAATGAACTTTTTTTGTGCATGATGTCAACTAACTTTATGGTTGGCAAAGTATATAAACTACTATTTAACGACTGTAAAATATTTAAACAACCAAAAAACTTTAAATTTCTCATCAACCAACTTAAGATTTTGTGTATCTCTCTTTTTGAGAGGAATCATAGTTGAAAAAGATGGCTAAAAGAGGAGAATTGATAGAAAGACCAGCTTATAGAGCTATTAGAGATTATGCTGCTCAGCTAGGTTATAAGGATTTAATCTATCTTAACATTGGTGAACCGGATTTTTCAACTCCACCCAACATTGTTGAGGCGGCTAAAAAAGCTATGGATGAAGGGTTTACCCATTATACTGAAGAAAGAGGATTAGGTGAATTAAGGGAAACTTTAGCCTTAAAATTTGGTGAAGAAAAAAAAGTTAAAATTGGAAAAGATGAAATTCTGGTAACTAATGGTAGTGCAGAAGCATTATTTATTACAATTATGAGTTTAGTTGACCCGGGAGATGAGGTTATTCTTTTAAGCCCCTATTATCCTCCCTACCTTTCCTGTGTAAGAATGGCTTCAGGTAAACCAGTTATTGTATCAACAGACAGAAAAACTTTGACACCTCAACCTGAAACAATCCAAAAATTGGTTAATGAAAAAACTAAAGTTATTATTGTTAATAGTCCTTGTAACCCAACAGGAATGGTTTATGGTAAGGATATTATAAAGGCTATTGTTGATATTGCTGTTGACCATGATTTTTACATAATCTCAGATGAGGTTTATGATAGGTTTGTTTATGATGATGAAAAAGTTTGGAGTCCATCCATATTTGACCCTGCACTTGAAAGAACAATTATCATCAACAGTTTTTCTAAAACCTATGCAATGACTGGTTGGAGAATTGGTTATTTGATTGGAAACAAAAACATTATTGCTAATATCCTTAAAATTAAAGGTTCGGTAAACGTTTGTGCTAGTTCTATATCCCAAAAAGCTGCATTAGAAGCTTTAAAAAATTCTGATAATCATGTTAAAAAAATGTTGGAGGAGTATGCTAAAAGAAGAAAGCTTGTTTTGGATAGATTATCAAAAATCCCAGGATTTAACTGTCCTACACCAAAAGGAGCCTTCTATGTTTTCCCAGATATTTCCTCCTTTGAGAGGGATTCTCTTAAATTTACAATGTATTTGTTAAAGGAAGCTCATGTGGTTGTAAGTCCTGGGAAAGCTTTTGGTTTAGAAGGTGAGGGACATATTAGAATATCTTATGCAAGTTCCATGGAAAACCTTAAAATGGCAATGGATAGAATTGCTGAAACCGTTAAAAATTATCAAACATAAACATTCGGGGGAAAAATCTGCCTTCAAAAAAATTTTTAATCTTAAACAATAAAAGTGAAACCTTAGATAAGCTTCTTGCAACCTTTAAAAATTTTAATGCTAAATTTGAAGTTAAAAATCCAGGTGAATTTTTTCATCCAGAAAATTATTGTGGGATAGTTGTTTCAGGAGGTTTTCTTCCCAAGGAAAACTATAAAAAGCTGCTTATTTGGTATAAAAATTTTCTTAACCAGGTTGAAAAACCAGTTTTAGGCATATGTTTAGGTCTTCGAATATTTGGTTATTGTTATGGTGCTAGAATAAGAAAAATGGAAGAGGAGGAAAACGGAGTTACAACCATTTTTTTCCATAAAGAATATCCTCTTGCACCAAGAAAAAAAGAGTTAAAAGTTTATGAAACTCATCTTTACGAGTTAATTTCAACAGGTAACAATTTAATAAACTAGCTGTAAAACATGTTTTTAAACCTCAATATGCTGTTCAATTTCATCCTGAAATCTACGAAAATAATGAGGGTTTAATCATTATCAAAAACTTTATTAGTTTATGTTTAGCTTAAACCTCTAATTTTTGGTAAGCTTTAAGAGTTTTTTTGTTGATGCAATGGTTGGGGATGAATTTGAATTGGAAACAGTTGAAGAAGGTATGGATATTCTTCTATACCTTGATAACCGAAGAAAATATCTGGTTAAAGTTAAAAAGGATGAGGTTTTTCACACTCATAAGGGTTTTATCCGGTTAAATACCATTATTGGGAAACCGTATGGCGCAAAAATTAAAAGTAGTATGGGTGTGGATTTTTATGTTTTAAAACCAACCTTAAAAGATTATCTACTAAAACTTGCAAGAAAAACTCAGATAATTTATCCAAAAGATATGGGGTTAATTTTGTTACATTCAAACATTAAGCCAGGTTCAAGAGTTGTTGAAGGTGGAACTGGAAGCGGAGCTTTAGCAGGAATGTTGGCAGCCTATGTAAAACCTGATGGAAAAGTTTACAGTTATGAAACAAGAGAAGAATTCATAAAAATTGCAGAAAAAAATCTTAAAAGGATGGGTGTTTTAGATTTTGTTTTATTAAAAAAAGCAGATTTAACTCAAGGTATAGAGGAAAAAGATGTTGATGTTGTTGTGTTAGATATGCCAACACCTTGGCTTGTAGTATCTCATGCATACAAAGCATTAAAAAATACAGGAATATTTGCTTCTTTCAGCCCAACAATTGAGCAGGTTATAAAAACAGTTGAAACCATGAAAAATGTTGGATTTACAGATTTAGAAACAGTTGAATGTTGGGTAAGAAAATATCAGGTTGAAGCTGGACGTACAAGACCCGAAACTTTAACAATAGCTCATACAGGATATTTAACTTTTGGAAGAAAAATTTTAGTTTAAATTTTTTAGTCAGTAAAAAGAATATTTGCAACTTCTTTCCTTATAGATTTTTCAGTAGCAGTAAGTCTTGTTTCAAATGTTTCATCAATCTTAATTTTTTCATCTTGAGTTAAAATTATACATCCTCCAATAGTGTTAATTGGTTTTTCATCAACAATTAGTTTTAGGTTTGATGGTAAATTCAGGTTTTTAAGAATTTCATTTTTACGTTGAAGGTCTCGACTGTTTAACTTTATTTTTATGTTTTCTTCACCTAGTTGAGGAGCTGAAATCTCTATTAAATGACAAAGACTTTTAATGTAAATTTTATCTTCAACAATTTTTTTAAGTTGTTTTAAGGCTTCCTGGTAAGCTTTATCCACTAACCTATGTTTTTCCTCCAGTATTTTAAGAGAGTTTTCACGTCTAACCTCACTAAGTCTTCCTCTTTCCATAATACCTATTCTTCCCAAAATCTCAGACTTTACAGTTTCAGTTTCTTTTTCAGCCTCAACTTTTGCTTTTTCAATTTTTTCTTTAGCTTCCCTTTTAGCTTCCTCAATCCTTTTTTTTGCTTCAGCTTTAGCATCAGCTAAAATTTCCTCACCAAGTTTTGGAATTAGGGTGCTCATAATTTAACCCCCAAAACTTCTTCAACTATTCTTTTAACAGCAACATCCATTTTTTTGGAGGATTTTTCTCTAAGCTCAGAGATTTTAGATTCATTTTCTTTTCTTAAAGCTTCAACTTTTTTTTCTATTTCAGCTTCAGCTTTCTTAAAGTTTTTTTCAGCCTCAACTTTTGCTTTTTCAATTATTTCATTTTTTATCTTTTTTGCTTCAGCTTCAGCATTTAAAACTATTTTTCTTGCTTCAGCTTCAGCCTCCTCAATTATTTTTCTTGCTTCCTCTTCAACCTCACGAATTTTTTTAATAACCTCAACTGAAGACAAATTTCATCGCCACTTAAGCATCAACATGTGGATTAATTCAATTTTTGGATAATTTCTATATAAATGCTTTTCACCCAGTTATATGGCTACATAAAATCTTGAAGATTAAAACTTTTCTTTTTTATTGAAGGTTTTGTTTCCCAATCTATGATAAGTTTCCCGTAAACCCCATCATATCCTGGTTGAATTTTTACTTGACCTTTCCTAACCTTAATTATTAAATCTGCAGCTTCAACACCAACAATCTTAGCAATATCTTCAAATTTAGCTTCAAGCAAAACTTTATATTCATTTCCAAATTTTTCTATTAACCTACTATAAATTTCCCATGTTTTTTTACTGGATGGACTTTCAAAACCAAAAATTAAAGCTAAAATTTCTGATAAAGGTAATAGATGAATGTATCCAGAAGAATTAGGTGGTTTGTAACCCATAGGTCTATCAGCAATTTCTTCCACCCT
The DNA here is from genome assembly GCA_002254975.1 of Candidatus Hecatellales archaeon ex4484_218. Classification (GTDB taxonomy): domain Archaea; phylum Thermoproteota; class Bathyarchaeia; order Hecatellales; family Hecatellaceae; genus EX4484-218. The sequence goes on from NJEB01000076.1 coordinate 5,901, forward strand.
TTCCTCCACACCTTTAGTCATTTTTTTGCCACATACTGGGCAAATTCCACCATATTTAATTGCTTCTGAAGCTGGCATTGAAACACCACAAGCTCTATGACCAGTCCAATGATATTTTCCGTAGGCTGGATTTGTTTCAACAGTAAAAGTTAATTTTTCAACATTTTTAGATTTAATAGCTTCAACAATTTCATGGTAGGTTAAACTGTTAAGGTTAAAAACATTTGCTTCCCTACCAAGCCTCCAAGGCCAATAACTATGACTATCAGAATTTGAAAGGATGGTTAATCGGTCTAATTCGCTTACTCTCCAATTCATGGGTGGGTCTGAGGATAATCCTGTTTCTAAAGCATAAATTTTATGGGTTTTATCTTGGTAGCAATCTTTTAAACTGTTAAATCCGCTAAAAGCTCCAAATAGGCTAAACCATGGAGTCCATATATGAGCTGGAAAAATTAGGTTTTCATCTGAAATACTTAAAACTATTTCAACAAGTTCTGGTGGAGCCATTTTAAGGGTTGGTCTACCATCTATATCTAAGGAGCCAAACTTTGAAAGTGCTTCATTAACTTGTTCAGCAACCTCAATAGATGGAACCCAAATTACATGATGAATTCTTTTTGTTTTCCCCTCAAATTCAAATACAGTATTAACTTCAGTTGTTATCATGAAAAAAACTTTTAGGTTTTCCTCATTTTTAACCTTGTAAAGCCCGGTGTTTTCAACTTCAACAAGGTCTTCCTTAAGTTCTTTTAACCATAAAGGATGGGTAAAATCTCCTGTCCCAACCACATTTAACCCTTTAATTTGAGCAAACCTAGCAATAGGTTAGGACTGTATTGCTCTTTTGAAGGTTGAACCTCAAATATTATGCTTTTTACAGGTTTATCATTAGCATAAAACTCAAATGTATATTTTCCAGGTTTAAGTAAACCTAAATCATAAATGTTTGTTTGGATGGTGATTACTTGAGCTGAGGGGCCTGTCCAACCTTCAATTTTTGAGTAGGCTTTAAACACGTTGTTTTCTCTTGTTACTGAACCCCAAAAAACTTTAAAACCAGCATTTTTAAAGGTAATGGTGGTTTTGATTAATGTTTTCCCGTTTTTTTGTTCTATGGATAATTCAACTTGTTCAGGATTAGGTTGGTAGGGTATCCATTTTTCAGGTATAACCTCAAAATCTTGAAGGTTTTGTAAACTTCCTTGGTAGGTTGCAACTGTAAGCATAATGTTTATTGGATATCTGTTATTTTTCTTGAAAATCTCAATTAATCTTTGGTCAGCTTTCATAACTATTGTTGTAGGGATGGGTTTTGTTAGAACTGGAAATACAAAACCATTTTTTTCTTGGGTTTTCCAATGTGTAAATGGAAAGTTTTCCTTTGTCAAAATAAATAAGGTTATGGTTGTTTTTCCTTTAGCTAAAGATGAAATTTTAAGTGGAAAA
>NJEB01000006.1 GCA_002254975.1 Candidatus Hecatellales archaeon ex4484_218
AGTTGTTCCTTTAACCGTAAATAGTCTTTATGATTTTAATCCTTTAAACGATGCTTTAACCTTTAACCAAGATGAAAAAATTAGGGTTAAAATCAAAAATGCACAAAAAATTAAGATTGATGGAGTGGATTATGGGCCTTATAAGGAGGAAATTTTAAGTTTACCTGCATCTGTTGCTATGTTTTACATTTGTAGAGGAAAAGCAACCCCTATCTAAAACATGTTAAGGTTAGAAGACATGTATACTAAACTTTACAAAGCATGGTTAAATGAAGAAGAAAAAAGTGAAATTCAACCCTTACCTGAAAATTTTTACTCGGAGGTTTCATCTTACCTAAAAAGTTTAAGGTCTGAAATGAAAGGTTTGGATGAAAAATCTTTAAAAGCAAAACTAAAACATCAAGAAATTCAAAAAGCTTATTGGCTAGCAAAAAGTTTAATAACCAAAAGGTTTGAAAAAATTGTTAAAACATTATTTAAAGAGAAAAAGAAAATTAACCAAAACAATTTAACGGTTGAAGAAAAATTGGTTTATCAACATTTAGATGAAGCCTTTAAAAAAATGGATGAAATTGTGAGAAGAATTCTTGAAGGAAAAACTTTAGATTTAGAAGAAAAAACGGGGAAGCTTATTTTAAGGTTTTTAAAGGATACACCCTCATTGGTTGGTTTAAACTTAAAAACTTATGGTCCGTTTAAAGCAGAAGATTTAGCTTCAATTCCTATTAAAAATGTGGAAAAACTTATCGGTTATGGGATAGTTAAAAAGGTAGAGGTTTAACAAAAAGAATATTTAGAAAGAAAACTTTAAACTAAAAGGAAAAATCTGTTAAAGGTTTAGGGTAGGTGAAAAACAATAGAACTCCCAAAAACTCTTCGAACTTATTGTCCAAAATGTAAAACTCATACTGTTCATACTGTTTCAATTTATAGAAAAGGTAGGGATAGAGCATTAGCTGCTGGTGCAAGACATCATGAAAGAGAAAAACATGGATATGGAGGCCAAAAATATCCTGAACTTAGAAGAACAGCAAAAACAACCAAAAAAGTTGTTATGAAGCTTACATGTAAACAATGTGGATATATTCTTCAAAGAAAAGGTGTTAGATTAAGAAAAGCCACAATTAAAACTTAGACTGGAAGGTGAAAAAGGATGGTTAAAAGGCTTAGAGAGTTAATACCTAAGCCTAGAAGTAGATTTATAAAAGTTAAATGTCCAGAATGTGGAAATGAACAAATAACTTTTAACAAGGCAGCAACAAAAGTTTATTGTAATGTTTGTGGAACACTTCTAGCAGAACCTTCTGGAGGAAAAATTCTTCTTAAAGGAGGATTAATTGAAGAGTTAAGCTAAAAAATTTTTTGAGGAAACCCAAAATGAGCCAATCTGAAAAAAGTTTTCCTGAGGTTGGAGAGCTTGTTGTTGGAACTGTAGCTAGAATAACTGATTATGGTGCATATGTTAGCTTGGATGAGTATGGTGGTGTTGAAGGTTTACTTCATATCTCGGAGATTTCTTCAGGATGGGTAAAAAATATTGATGATTATGTTCATGAAAAACAAAAACTTGTTTTAAAAGTTTTAAGGGTTGATAAGGAAAAAGGCCATATTGACCTTTCTTTAAGAAGAGTTAGTAAAAAAGAAAAACAGGAAAAGATGGCTGAATGGAAAAAAAGAAAAAAAGCTGAATCTATTCTTGAAGTTGCAGGACAAAAACTTGGTTTAGAGCCTAAAAAATTTGTTGCTGATGTTATGTCTATTCTTGAAGATAAATTTGAAACAGCTTATGCTGGATTGGAAGAGTTTGTTGAAAGAGGGGAAGATGTTGCTGGTAAGATTAAGATTCCAAAAGAATGGGCTAAAGCTATTGTTGAGGTTGCTCAACAAAAAATAAAACCTCCAAGAGTAAAGATTAAAGGAATCCTTCAATTAACAACAACAGCACCAGATGGAATTGATATAATTAAAAAAGTTTTAATTGGATGTAAATCAGTAAAAAAACCAAGAAAAGTAAAAATTGATATTTATACTGTTGGAGCACCAAAATATATGGTTGAAGTAACAGCTAAAAATTATAAGGATGCTGAAAAAACAATGCAAGAAATAGTTTCTTATGCTTTAAAAGAGATTAAGGAAGCTGGTGGAGAAGGAGAATTTAAACGGTAAATGTTGATTAAAAATTGAGTCCAATTCTTTTAAGAAAATGTAAAAAATGTGGTGAATATACTTTAAACCCGTTTACATGTCCAAAATGTGGTGGGGAAGTTTGCATTCCTATTCCACCAAAATTTTCACCAGATGATAAATATGCTAAGTATAGAAGGTTGATGAAAGAAGAAGCAAGAAAACGTTTAGGTTTGGAAAATCCCTAAATTTTTTAAGATATACCTTTAACAATGATTATTTGAGTTGTTATTTTTTGTTCACCTTTAACTACATATTCATGGGATGGGGAAACATAAACAATTTTACCAGCTTCAAAATTTACAGGAAAACCACAAGCATAAAGTATAATTTTTCCCAGTAAAGTGTTTTCATCAGGTAATCCATTTTTATCACGGTCAACTGTTTCCTCACTTATTTCTGGATGGTATTCATGGGCTATTCTAGCCATCCAAACCCATTTTCCCTCATCCCCATAACCCCAAGGTCTATGTTGTCCATAAACTGGGAAAGTTGTTACAAAAGCAAGAATGTAGTCTGATTTAAAGTATTTTTTTGAAAGGTTAAATGCTAAGGTTTCGTTTGAAAGAAGAACTTGTCCTATATGGGCTATTTGGGTTGTGTTTATTGTTGCATTATCAGCCACACTTGTACTGTTTCCAGCAATAGCAACCCAATAACCGTAATCCCACCAACAAACAACAGGAACACCCTCAGGAACATTTTCATTAATCCATTCTAAAGCATCAAACCAGTCTTCACGATGTTCCCTTAGTGGAGTGCTTGCTGAAGCTATTGTAACCGGACTATAAGCACTTTCTAAAGCTTGCATAAAGGTTGGTGTTAAAGCTAAAATAAGAATAAAAAGAAAAGCTAAACCAGCAATCGGGTTTATAGAGGGTGCAACTTTCTTTTTAACTGGAAGCCAAGCAGCCTTAACAGCCTTCATAACTGGTTTTGCTATTTGGGTAAGCCCATAAGCAGCTAATAAACATAAAACCGGGGAAAGAATAAGGTTAAGTCTGATGTAGGAAGATGCAAAATACAATGATGTAAGACCAAAAAGAATAAGATAGATATCCTCAAGTTTTCCACGTTTAAATGCAAAATAAAACCCTACAGGTGCAAGAAAAATAAGATTTCCAAACCCTTGGTAAAAAGAAGACCATGTACTCATCCTATGTTCAGCAACAGACTCAATAATAGGTGAAGCGCTTCTTGCAACAGGATTAACAACAGCTAAAAATTTTCCAGTAATCGGGCTAACTAAACCGGATAAATAAATTCCAGCTGAAACTATAGCTGCAACGATAATGCATAGGATAATCGGCATAAACTTAAACTTTATTTTAATCTTAAATCTTAAACGGTTTAAGGCTTCATACATAGCAAGAACAATAAATCCTGCTAAGGTTGGAATAGCACCCATGGTTGATAATACTCCTAATCCAGGTCTTGGGAAAGGTAGGGTTAGAAGAATGCCTATTCCCATGGTAACCAAGTAAAAGATAAGAATTTTAGATGTGTAACGTTGGGTGATTAAAGCTACAAAAACGAATAAAGGTATTAACCCAAACATATAATAGAAAACTCCCCATGAAATGTTTAGGTAGGCTAAAGCTAAACCAGCCATTATGGAATAAATTAAACCTTTTTTGAAGGAGTTTTCAGGTTTTACTGCTCTTAGAAATAGAAAACTTGCTAAAACGATAGCAAAAATTCCAACACATTCATGTTTAAAAAAACCTAAGGTTGTTCTTCCAATGTAGGCTGAGTTTAAAGCTAGAAATAAGGCTGCTAAAATTCCTGTTTCACTCCCTCCTACATCCCTTCCCCAAAAATATAGGGCTATACAGGTAACAGCAGCCATAAAAGGTGGAAGCCAAATAGCAACATCCAAAAGGGAAACATTAAATCCTTTAATTAACTGGTAAAATGCAACTGCTGTTAAGGGTAAACCCATAGGTGTTGAGGAAGCTACATGTCGCCCGTAAGGAAACCATGTTCTTGTATCAATCCAGCTGTCTGTAAAAATCCAGCCAACACCATTATTGGTTACATGTTGAGCAACATACCAATGCCAGTATGGGTCAAATTCACTTAGATATGCACCCCATTTTAAGGGTAGAATTCTAATGGTAAAAGCAATAAAAAACACTAATGTAAGACAAACAATTTGAATTATTTGGTTAACTTTAGGTCCTCCAAAAGGAAGACTTATTTTTCCGGTAAAGCTTAAGAATTTTTTGTTTTTAAACAACTTTTTTCCTCGAAGGGTTTATCTTTAATGTTTAATGTCAAATTTAAAGTTAATAAAAAAACTCCGATATATTGTTTGTTGTTGGTAAAGGTAAGGAAAAACATAAAATGGGGTTAAAAACATTTTTTCGAGGAAAAACTTTGATGTGGTTTGACCATGAAGGAGATTAAGGAAACTTACAATCCAGTTAAGGTTGAAGAAGAAATCCAGAAATGGTGGAAAGAAAACAATATTCAAGAAAAAGTTTTTAGTTTTCGTAAAGGAGCAAAACTTTTTAGGTTTTTGGAGGGCCCCCCAACAGCTAATGGGTTTATGCATATTGGTCATGCTAGAGGTCGAACGATGAAGGATGTTGTTTTAAGATTTGAAACTATGCGTGGTAAAAATGTTTGGCGAAAAGGAGGTTGGGATTGTCAAGGTTTACCTGTTGAAATTGAAGTTGAAAAAAATTTAAAAATTAAATCTAAACGTGATATTGAAAAAATTGGTTTGGATGTTTTTGTTAAGGAATGTAATAGACTTGTAGATTTTTATATTGAACATTGGAGAAAAAATTCTGAAAGATTAGCCGTATGGCTTGACTATGATAATGCGTATCAAACAAGAAAAGATGATTATATTGAGTTTGTTTGGTGGTTTATTAAAAAAGCTCATGAAAAAGGTTTACTGAAAGAAGACTTAAAGGTTGTTCCAACATGTCCAAGATGTGAAACTTCTCTTTCAAGTCATGAGGTAAGCTTAGGTTATGCAACCATTAAAGACCCATCCATCTATGTAAAATTTAAACTTGAAAAAAAACCTAACGAGTATATTTTAATTTGGACAACAACTCCATGGACCCTTCCTGGAAATGAAGCTGTTGCAGTTCATCCTGAAGCAAACTATGCAAAATTAAGGGTAGATAACGAAATATGGATTGTTGGTGAAAAACTTGCTGAAAAGGTTATGGATGAATTAAAAATTAAAAACTACAGTAAAATTGAAACTGTTAAGGGTAAAGATTTGGAGGGACTTAAATATATTCATCCATTGGTTGAAGAGGTCCCTAATCATAAAAAACATACAGGCAGGTTTGACCATGCTATAATTTGTGCTGAACATGTAACTTTGGAGGAGGGGACAGGGTGTGTTCATACAGCTCCTGCTCATGGACCTGAAGATTTTGATGTTGGAATTGAATATGGAATTAAAATTTTTTGTCCAGTAGACCAAACCGGACATTTTACAGTGGAGGGGGGAAAATATTTTGGTTTGTATTTTAAGGATGCTGATAAACAAATCATGGAAGACTTGAAAAGAAAAGGTTTACTGGTTTTTTATGGGGAAGTTGAACATGAGTATCCTTTATGTTGGAGATGTGATACTCCTCTTCTTTATAGGGTTGATAAACAATGGTTTCTTAAAGTTTCAAATTTAAGAGAAAAGCTTGTTGATGAAAACAAGAAAGTAGAATGGATTCCAAGATGGGCTGGAGAAAACAGGTTTGGTGAATGGTTAGCAAACGCAGAGGATTGGTGTATTTCTAGAGCAAGAATTTGGGGGACACCTTTAAACATTTGGAAATGTAAAAAATGTGGAAACATTAAAGTTGTTGGTACAAGAAACGAGTTAAAAAGACTGGCTAAAAAGCTTCCAGCTTATTTTGAGCTTCATCGTCCATGGATAGACCAGGTTATTCTTCCATGTGAAAAATGTGGGGATGAAATGGTTAGAGTCCCTTTTGTGGTTGATTGTTGGCTGGATTCTGGGGTTGCTCATGCTGCAAGTTTAAACTATTTACAAAGTCAAGAATTGTTTAAAAAACTTTATCCATATGATTTTATTACTGAGGCTGTAGACCAAACTAGAGGATGGTTTTATTCACTTTTGGTTACAGCAACCATCCTCTTTAATTCTTCACCTTACAAAAAAGTTCTCTGTCAAGGTCATGTTTTGGATAAGTTTGGCCAAAAAATGTCTAAATCTAGAGGGAATGTTGTTTGGGCTGAGGAAGCTATAAAAACTTATGGTTCAGATGTTTTAAGAGCTTACCTAATATGGAAAATAACCCCTGAAGATGCTTTACTTTTTGACCCAGATGAAGTTAAACAGATAAAAAGAATTTTAGGAATAATTTGGAATGTGTTTGTTTTTGCAACAACCTACATGGTTCTTGACAAATTTAACCCTGAAGATTGGCCCTTAGAAAAAGTTTACAATAAACTTCAGATTGAAGATAAATGGATTCTTTCAAGATGTCAAAATGTAATTAAAAATGTAACTGAGAATTTGGAGAAACTTCAGCTTCATAAGGCTTTAAGAGAAATTTTTGATTTTATGGTTGAAGATGTAAGCAGATTTTATGTTAGACTTATACGTAGGAGAACATGGATTGAAACCGAGGAAACAGAAAAATTTACAGCTTATACAACCCTTTACACAATTTTAACAGAAATTCTAAAACTTTTAAGTCCATTTACACCACATTTTACAGAAATTCTTCATCAACATCTACCCATAAAAGGTTTGGAAAGTATCCATATGGCTGATTGGCCAACTATAAATGAGAGATTTTTAGATTTAAAGTTAGAGGAAGATTTTAAGGTTTGTAGAGAAACTGTTAAAGCTGTTTTAACTGCAAGACAAAGAAAAAGATTTAAATTAAGATGGCCTGCAAAAACAGTTTTAATTTCACCATCCAACAAAAATGTTAGAGAATCACTTCTTAGACTAAAAAATGTTTTAATGAATCAAACCAATGTTAAAGATGTTATTATTTTAGATGTTAATGAAAAACCATCCTTTATTAAGATTAAAGTTAAACCTTCACCAAGTCTAGGTGTAAAACTAAAATCCTTAACACCAAAAGTTTTAGAAAAATTAAGCCAAATAGGAGATGAAAACCTAACTAAAAAACTTTTAGAAGAAAAAAAGATAGAAGTAGAGATTAATGGTGAAAAAATAGTTTTAGATGAAGAAGATTTTAAAATTTTTGAGGAAATCCCAGAATCTATTTCAAAAGAGGATTTTGTTTATGGTTGTGTTTTTGTTGATGTAACAAAAACACCTGAAATTGTTGCTGAAGCTTTAGCTAAGGAGGTTGTTAGACGTGCACAATTGATGAGGAAGGAAATGCAGTTAAAAATTGATGAATGGGTTGATGCAGTTATAGGTTTTGAAGACTCAGAATCAAGAAAACTACTAGAAACAATGGAAGAATATCTTAAAACAGAGGTAAGAATTAGAAAGTTAAATTTAACAAGTTTGGATAGGGTTGAGTTAAAAGAAAACGCTTATTTAAGGGAATGGTTGGTTGATGATGAGAAAATAAAAATTAGGTTAGAGAAAATTTTTAGTTAAAAATTTATCCAGCTTCTTCAACAATTGGTATTATTTCCACATCTTCAATTCTAAAGGTAAGTTTTCTTCCACATCGAGGACAAACACCACCATTACGTTGAATGATTTCAGTTGGTGGTTTAAGTTCAACACCCTTATATAGAAGATGCCCACATTGTTTACAAACTACTGTTTGAGGCATGACATACTCCCCCAACGTTTCATCGGTTCTTAAATCCTTAGTTGTGTCGCTTCCAAATAAACTTTTGAAAAAATTCTACATAAAGTTTTACTTGAAAAATAAAATAACTTTTATTTAACCATGATTAAAATTTAGTTTTGGCATACTAGGAGTGTAAGTGGGTGGTTAAAAACTATACATTAATCATTGCTGAAAAACCAGATGCTGCTGAACGTATAGCTTTAGCTTTAAACCCAAATTTTAAGAAAAAAGTTGAATATAAAATTCCCTACTATGAACTTGAAAAAAATGGGGAAAAAATTTTTGTTGTTCCAGCTTCAGGTCATGTTTACACTGTTACTCAAACAATTGGTGGTAGAGATTATTATCCTGTTTTTACTTTTGATTGGGCGCCAAAATATGAAGTTGAAAAAGGTGCTAAAAGAACAAAAAACATCATCAAGTTATTTAAAAAGTTGGGTAGTAATGCTGGTGAATTGATTAATGCTTCAGATTTTGATGTGGAAGGTAGCCTTATTGGATATACAATTTTAAAGTATGCATGTAATGGTAGGGAAAATGAAGCTAAAAGAATGAAATTTTCAACTTTAACTAAAGAAGAATTAAATTATGCTTATGAAAATCTTATGCCTCATCTAGATTTTGAAATGGTTGAGGCTGGTAGAACAAGACATGAAGTTGATTGGTTGTATGGTGTAAATCTTACAAGAGCTTTAACTCTTTCAGCTGTAAAACAAAACGGAAAATATACAACCTTAAGTATAGGTAGGGTTCAAGGTCCAACCTTAAATTTTGTTGTCCAAAGAGAGGTTGAAATTAGAAGTTTTGTTCCTACACCATATTGGGAAATAAAAGCTTTAGCAGAAATAAATGGTTCAGAATATGAGTTAAAATTTGAAAAAGAAAAAATATTTAAAAAAATTGATGCTGAAAAAGTTGTTAATGAATGTTTAAACAAACATGGGAAAATAATTTCTGTTGAAGAACGTGAAATTAGAAGAAATCCTCCTGAACCGTTTGATTTAGGTTCTCTTCAAAGAGAAGCCTACAGATTTTTTGGGTTTACACCAAGAAGAACTTTGGATGTTGCTGAAAGACTGTATCTTAATGCATTAATATCCTACCCAAGAACTAGTAGCCAAAAACTTCCACCAACCATAAATTATCAAAAAATTTTGGAGGGATTGATGGCTAACCCAAAATACATGGAAAAAGCAAAAATTCTAATTTCTCAAAAAGAATTAAAGCCTAGAGAAGGAAAAAAAGAAGACCCTGCTCATCCAGCAATCTATCCTACCGGAAATTTACCGGAAAAAGAGCTTACTGTTGATGAACAAAAAATTTATGATTTGATTGTTAAAAGGTTTATGGCAACCTTTAGTAAACCTTCTAAAAGGTTAAGCACAAAAATTTCCATCGAATGTAATGGTTACAAATATTTTTTGTATGGTGGAAGAATCATTGAGGAAGGTTGGATGTTTTTCTACCACCCATATTTTGAGGTTGAAGAAATAATTTTACCGAAACTCCAAGTTGGTGAGGAGGTTCTTTTAAGGGATGTTAAATATGTTACAAAGTTTACAGAACCTCCTCCACGTTACAATCCGGCAAGTTTACTTAGAGTTATGGAGGAAAACAACATTGGAACTAAGGCTACAAGAGCTGAAATTATTGAAACCTTATATGAAAGAGGTTATATTAGAGGTGAAAAAATTGTTGCAACAGATATAGGGTTTGAGGTTGTTGAAGCCTTAAACAAGTATTGTCCAGAAATAATTTCGGTTGAATTAACAAGAAGTTTAGAGGAAAAAATGGATAAAATTGAAAATAGAATGGAAAAAAGGGAAAATGTTTTGGTTGAAGCTGTAAACCAGTTAAAACCAATTTTAACTCGGTTAAAGACTGTGGAAAACCAGATTGGATTAGAGTTATCTGAGGCTATTCAAGCTGAGTTTTTAAGGAAAAGGTTGGTTGGACCTTGTCCAAAATGTGGGGATGGAAAACTAATAATTTTAAGGTCTAGAAAAACATTAAAAAGGTTTATTGGTTGTACAAATTTTTTTGTTGGGAAATGTAAGATGGCTTTACCCTTACCTCAAAAAGCTTCTGTTCAAACAACAGAAAAACCATGTAAGGTTTGTGGTTGGCCTACCATAATTGTTAAACCTTACAAACGAAGACCTTTTAATGTTTGTATTAATCCGGAGTGCCCATCCAAAACAATGAAAAAGTAAAGGGAGGGGTGAGGTTTAAGGATTGACTAAAAACAAAAAATGTGTTATATGTTCAAGAGAGAGTGATGGGGGAGAATTTTGTAGATGGCATAAACGGTTGCAACCTATATTCTCAAAAAAGAAGGGTAAAAAGTTAAAAAGAAAATTTAAAATTGAGGTAAGAAGAAGATATTTAGATTACTTACCTAAAATTCTTGTTTTGATACTTTTAGCTATAGCTGTATTTTTTATTAGTGGTGGATTATACAATCTAGTGGTTAGACCTCCTCCAATTTTAACAGCGGGTGACCGAATTTACTTTTTTATCCCATACCGTTTAGATGAACAGTTAATTGGTGAAAGCTTAAAGTTTAGAAGCATATAGATACCAAAAACACCAATAACAAACATTGCTATTCCTCCAACCAAAATTATGGTTGCCATTCTTCTGCTATAATATTTCCCTATCATCAGACCTAAGCTGAGGATTTTCTTTAAAAATTCTATCTAAATCAATACTACGTTTTTCTTTGGGTGGATAAGTTGGTTTTAGCTTTTTTCTGAAAAAAATAAACCAAATTCCAAATCCAACAATTAAAACAATGATTAAACCATAAATAACAATCTCAAGTTGAAATGGGTAAGTTGCATTTTCAGCTTTTTCTTTTGCAGTTTTAGCAAAATTGTAGGCTTGCTGATAATCCCCCGCCTTAAACATTTCTTTAGCTTTAACCAAAAAATTTTTAGCTTCATCCAACCCAACAATTCTTCCATTTTTTTGAGCTTTTTCAACAGCTTTTCCAGCTTCATCTATTAGGTGTAATGCCTGATAGGCTGTTTGATTAATTTGAACAGCTAGGTTTTTGGCTTGAATGGCAAGATCCTCAGCATAAACATAATTTTCCTCATTAAAAGCTTTTTTAGCCTCTTCAAGTTTTAATTCAGCCTTTGAAACATTAATGTTAAGTTTTTTAATTTCCATAATTGTTTTTTCAACATCTTCAATAAGAAAATAAGTATATTCTTTTGTTCCAACTACACCAATTACATAAGTTACCTCTTGAAAACCTGAAGGCATAAGAAGAATTGTCTGTTTGTCAACACTTCTTATAGCTATAGGAACTTGGCTAAGACTTAAAATTGTTGCTTCAGCAGGAAGAATAATAGTTGTGTTTATGGGTGTAGTCACAATCAAACTCCAATATTTACCTGTTTTATTTGTTAGGTCTGGTGTTGAATAAAAAATTTTTACAAAACTTGAACCTAAACTATCAACAACTAATTCTCCATCTACCAAAGAAAAATCTAGGGGGAAATCGTTTTCATCAACAACAATCAAGTTTTCAATAGCCTTACCTA
>NJEB01000077.1 GCA_002254975.1 Candidatus Hecatellales archaeon ex4484_218
GGGTGTGATGTAGGCTTCAACAATAGCACCAATCAGTAGTAGAGGTAGAACTTTAAAAAGGTAAATTTTAAAACAATTTTTAATCTCTAAACTAACACTATCCATTCCTTTAAATCTACGTATAACAGCTAAGCCAACTCTAACACCTAAACTAGCACTTAAAAAAACTGCAGGCAACTCAAAAACTCCATGAGGTAGAATGGCTGCAAAAAAGTATAAAACTCCATTTAAACCCATTCTAGCAACAGCATCATAAGCAACCAAACCAACCAAAAACCCATTAAACAAAATAAACAGTAAAGGTGGTATAGCTAAAACAACACCAAGTGGAATAATAATAAAACTTTTAAATGCATTGTTAGAAAAAATTAAAGCAAAAAGTAGGAAAGGATTTAACTTTAAAACTTCCTCACCAAAAATTTCTTTTAAAGTTTTAAGCAAAAAATAAAATTTTTCACCATTTAAATAACCATAAAAAGCTGAAAAAACAAAAATAATAGGTGTAATCGTTAAATCCCTCATCTGAAAATCAGGATGAAAAACTAAAAGTGAATAGGGAATTTCCGAGTTTAAATCAGCAATAAATTTTGCGATTTGTTCAACTTCAACATGGTCAACATAACCTGAAACAAGTAAGGTTGTAGCTGTTAAAACTGGGACATCCTTTCTTTCCCCGTAAAATTCTTTAGCTATAAGCTCAAAATTTTCAAAAGCTCTACGGTTAGGCACGCCACTTAAAGCTAAAGCCAAATCTGGGTTAAAAGCTTTTAAATCAAATTTAATGTTTCCACCACTTTCTAAAGCTAGTTGAGCAGCCTCACGAACAAGTTTAGGGTTTCCACAACCATTCCATTCAAAACAAATCCTAATAATTCTTTTTTCATCTTTTTCCTCCAAAATTTTTTTAGAAGCTTTAACAGCAAAAGGTAGTTGAGGTTCAGGAGAACCACCAAAATAACATATACAACTATACCGTTTATCCTCTAAAACTTGTTGAACAAACCTATCAATCTTCACAACATAACCTTCATCAAATCTTTTATGACTAAAATTTTGACAAAAAAGACAGTTAAAATTGCATCCATAAAAGAAAACAGCTAAATTATAGTAACCTATCTCAGCACCCTTTGTATAGGCATATTTAGGATAACCTAAACCAGTTCCAGCAGGACAAAACCATGCAGCACAACAGTTTTTTACAATAATACAGTTTGCTATAAAGTTGTGTGCATTTTCAATAGTTACGTCGTAAACGTAACTATCTAAACTCTCTAAAAATTCTATACTCCTAATTTTCTCAACATAAACATTCGAATTCAAAATTTTTCTTAACCCCTCATAGACGTAGTCCCCTTTAAGGAAGCTTAAATTATCCATAACCTTTTTTAAAACCTCAGAATTTGGATTACGTAGATGTTTCTCATACCTACTTATGGACACTGGAAACCTGTAAAGATGGTTTTTTGGTAACTTGTAATGTTTTCTAAGAGCTTTTAAAACTTCTGCAGAAATTTTTGGGAGTTTCTCATAAAAACCTAAACTTCTCTCAGTTTTAATATTTTTGATGGTCTTAAGCTTAGACTTTTTCTCGGAACTTAATTTAATCCACTTAGACAGTTCCTTTAAACTTTTAATTGAACGAACCTCAACCTTAAAAAGTTTAACATGCTTATCAAATCTTATTTTAGCTGGAACACCTAATTTTCTTAAAAGAAAATTAAGTACCTCGGCTTCTTCATCAGTTTGGAATGGTATTATAAGATATGGGTGAGGATTCAATGTTAAAGTTCCATCTCCATCAATCAATCCTGAAATAAATGCTCCTATATACGATTCAGGGAGCCAACCGATGTTAAATGGAATTTCATCATTGAGAATTAAGTTTTTATAAGCGGATACAAATACAGGGTTTGTATCTTCCAAGACTTTAAGATTGCTTTTTGTTACTATAGTTTTAACTTTACCTTTTTTAACACCCAAAGACCTACTGTACTCGTGTAATATAGAATTTGGAAAGAGTTTCTTATATTTATCCTTAAAGATATTTAGTAAATTAACGTTAGAGTTAGAGAAACAGAAGAGGTTTTTATCCTCCCTAATATGACCATCTGCATAAATTAAACCCATTAAATATAGATAGTTCTCGTCAAGTTTCAGTCTTCCAAGTTTTATTGGTTTTTTTACTCCATACACATAAATTCTTTTCTTAATCTCTTCTAAGTCTAAGCCTAGGAAATTTGCAATCTTTTTTATCTCACCTAAACTTAGATGTTTATTTGTTTTTGGGTTTAGCTTCGATTTTAAGGTTGAATAATTTAAACCAATTTTACTTGATAAAACCTTTATAGAGAGATTTTTTCTTTGAATTTTTTTCTTTAACCAAGCAACAAAATTTTTATCATAAATTTTTATGGAATCTGGAAGAAGGTCAAAAATATATGGGATATTATTAACATTGTTTAGATTAATCTTTTTAACGCAAAAAACCTTATCTCCAACTTTTAATTCCTCAGCTTTAACATACTTAGGAAAAATGTCATCAACCAAAACCTCATGGTCAGGTGTTAGAATTAGCTTAAGACCGCTTTCGGTTACAATTTTAACAAGTTTTGAAACCTTAAATTTCTGGGTAAAAATAATCTTGTTAGGTTTAATTTTCCAATTATCCATTGAAAAACATGAAAAATCATCTAAATAGTGCTTCTCAACTAAGCTAGAAATTTTAGCAATTTTACCATTAGAAAGAATTACTTTTGTCTCTCCAACCACACAGTTTGTTACGTGGGGGTCTGGGTAGGTGTAAAGAACAGCTTGGTTTGAATTAGCTAAACTTTTAAGTTTTCCATCAACATTTTCTCTAAGCCCACAAAAACCTTTTTCACCCTTACCTATAACACATTCATTGGAACATAGGTTACATGGGATTCCACCCATAGTTTTAGGTGGTTTAGCTGGTAAACCATATTTAATCCTACTTTTTCTATGAGCCTCAAAAATGTAAGGATAAACTTTTTCCGGTTTTTCCCGAATACAATCTACACAAACACCCAAAATTTCAGCTATATTAACATCTTCCCTACCGCAAACTTTACATTGCTTTTTTGTAAATTTACTAGAAAAGGTCATTCAACCCAAAAATAAAATATTAAAACTAAAGATTTTAGGTTTTCCCAAACCTAGTTTAGGAGTAAACTAAAAAATTATTTCCAAATTCTTTCTAAAACTTCTTTCATCAATTTTACAGCTTCTTTTGCCTCATTTAAAATTCTTTTACTTATTTTTTCATCATAGATTTCCCATGGAGTTAAACCTTTTAATGGTTCACCATAGGTTGTTCTTCCATGTTCAGGTGCAAGTTCATGAGCAATCTCTCCAATTCTATTAACTTTTTTTCTTAAATCTTTTGGAAGTTTTTTTAAAATTTTTTTAAGTTCTAAACTTGGGTCATGACTCCAACTTGGAATCATGTAAACAGCTATAATTGCTTTTGCAGCATTTTCTACGGAAAGCTAATTCTTCTAAAAAGTTTTGAAACATTTCCTCTATCATACAAAATTTTTGCATCATAAGCTATGTTTAACAATAATGGTGTAACCTTTAAATCTTCTTTTAAAATATCTTTTTCATCAACATCGATTAAGGTTAGGTCCGTCTTTAAACATTTATGCAGGGTGTCGTAGATAAGTCTTCTTCTCATAATTTTTTTAGGCCAATTTCTAACTACAACAAAAAAGTCTAAGTCACTTTTATTCTTAAACTCATCTCTAGCAAAACTACCAAAAACAGCAACAGTAACTACTTTATCCCCAAATTTTTTTAAAAGTTTTTGAGCAGCCTCCTTAAGTTTGCTCTCATTAATAGACAAAACATCATCCTCATAAAACTAAACCTACAACATAAATAAAACTCTTACCAAAATCTCAATTTTTACAGACAATTTTAAAACCAAAAAGGGAAAAGAAATGTGTTAAAAAAGGGAGTTATTCTGTTGGTTCAATTACTATCATTGTTAGGGTTGACCTAACCTTATTAAGTCTTCTAATACTCCATGTAACAACTTCTTTAAGTTTTTCCATGTTTTCAGCTTGAACTTTAGCTATAATATCATAAACACCATAAACCGTGTAGGCTTCAACCACATTTTTAATCTTTTTAATCTCTTTTAAAACAGCATCCTCAGCTCCAATCTCAGAATTGATAAGAACAAAAGCTGTAGGCAAATTTTTCACCCTAAAATAATCGTATAAACAAAACCATTTATAGATTTCCCAAAAATGTTTACCAGTATTCCGGTTTTTCACTTTTTCTTAGTTTAGTTGAACCTCTAAATTTCCATAAACCTTTTAATGGTGAATCAATAATTATGTTAAGAGCTTCTATTGCAGCATCACTTAAAAGAACTTCTCTTTCAATTTCTGATATAACAAGATTACATGTACATTTTGAACTTTCATCTTCAACTATTACAGTTACATCAACACCATCCCCAAGACAAAACATTTTAACAGGTCCACCAGCAGTTTCATAACTTTTAACCCTTACACCTTTAGGTAAACTAGGTCAAATCTCAAATTCTTCTGCAAGCCTAACTGGAACAATACATTCAGGTTTTTCTGTTTCATAACCAACATTTAAAAGTGCAACCGTATCCACTTCTCTGTTGGTTTGTAAACTTTTAAGTTTTACCTTTACTCTTACACCCACTAACCTTTTTCCTCCTAACCTTAACTTCAACTATATGGCCAATCCTAGAATGTTTTTTAACTTCTCTTATTCGGCCAATCCTTAACCTAGCAACCATAAATATCCCATCTTTTTCTAGGAATCCAAACCTTATAGTTGTTTCTGGTTGTAGGTTAAGCTTACCTAAATTTTAAACTTATCAAAAAACTAGGTTAATAATGGTAGGGCTAAGAAAATTGGAGGAAAAATTGTTGGAAAAAACTGGTTTAAATTCTATTACAGCTGAAGATATGATGGTTTTGGAGGTAAACTCAGAATATCTTGGTGTTTCAACTTTTCAGCTGATGGAATGTGCTGGTAAAGCTGTTGCTGACCAAATTGTTAAGGAAGCTGAAAAACTTGGAATAAGCAGGGAGGAAGGTGTAACTTTTTTTGTTGGAACTGGAAGAAATGGTGGAGATGGAATGGTTGCAGCCCGTCATTTAGCCAGCTTAGGATTTAAGGTTTGGGTTGTTTTGGTTGGGGTTGAGGAAAAAATTGTTGACCCTAATGTTAAGCTTAACTGGGAAACCTTAAAAAAACTTAAATCAATTCAGGTTAAGGTTGCCTCAGATTCAAGTTTAATTCCAAAAATTGAAACACCTATTGTTGTTGATGCTTTACTAGGAACAGGTGTTAAAGGTAAACTTAGAGAGCCAATTCTTCAAGCTGTTAAAATTATCAATAAAGTTAAAGGGTTTAAGGTTTCAATCGACCTACCAACAGGTATAGATGCATCAACAGGTGAATTATTAGGTGAAACTGTAAAAGCAGATTTAACCATAACATTCCATAAACCAAAAACAGGCTTAATCAAAGCCAAAAATTATGCTGGAAAAATTGTTGTAGCCTCCATAGGAATCCCAGTAGAAGCTGAAACCTATACTGGTCCTGGAGATGTTAAAAAAATTTGGAAGCCTAGACCTTCCCAAACCCATAAAGGAGATTTTGGTCGTCTGCTTATAGTTGGTGGAAGTAAAACCTATACTGGTGCACCAGCTTTTGCAGCTTTAGCAGCCTACAAGGTTGGGGTTGACCTTGTATGGGTGGCTGCTCCAACCCAAACAGCCTATACCATAGCCACCTATTCACCAGAAATTATAACCATTAAACTTGAAGGTGAAAATTTTAACACTAACAACTTAAACCAGCTTAAACCTTACATTGAAAGAGCAACAACCTTACTTGTAGGTCCAGGACTTGGAACTGAAAAAGAAACTTTTGAGGCTTTTTGGCTTTTAATCGGTGAAGCTGAAAAACAAGGGGTTCCAGTTGTTTTAGATGCTGATGGGCTTAAAGCTTACAGTCAACAAAAAAGAAAACTAGGAACATCCCTAATTTTAACACCTCATCAAGCTGAATTTACAATGTTAACTGGAGAAAAACTTCCTGAATTTTTGGAGGATAAAACTGAAAAAGTTAAAATTGCTGCTAAAAAACTTGGATGTGTTTTACTTGTTAAAGGTTGGATTGATTTAATCTCAGATGGTGAAAAAATTAAACTAAATCAAACAGGAAACCCAGGAATGACTGTTGGGGGAACAGGAGATATTTTAGCTGGAATTTTGGCAGGTTTAATAGCTCAAAAAATTAACCCATTTGATGCAGCTTGTGCAGCAGCTTTTCTTAATGGTGCTGCAGGAGATTTAGCCTACAAAAAGAAAGGTTATAGCCTAACTCCAACAGATATGCTTGAAGAAATATCAACCCTACTTCAAAATCCAATGAAACATAAAGAGATTATGGATAGCTTGATTTTTCTTACGAAGTCTTCTTTTTAACATCCCTTGCGACTCTACTATTCGGAAATCAACGCTTTTACAGCATCTAAATGTTGCTTAAAGATTTTTAGAATTTTTTCACCTTTAGCTATTTCGCTTAATACTAATATTTTTAAGTTTGCTTTTTCCTTAAGTAA